>CAZZFH010000084.1:0-8265 GCA_964653295.1 uncultured Candidatus Bathyarchaeia archaeon
GCATGCATGGATTATGGACGTAACAAGCAACGTAGTCCAGCATGCCAAAGACAGGGGAGTCATAGCCGAGATATGCCTAGAGGATGGCTCGCGAACCGAACTGGACTTTCTAGGGAAGGTTATCCAGCGAGCCATTGATGCAGGTGTTGACAGGGTCACTCCATGTGATACAGTGGGCACACTGACACCGGAACGCAGCCTAGAATTCTATGGATCAATACATGAGATGTTCCCAGATATGATTCTAGGTGTTCATGTTCACAACGACTTTGGACTCGCTACAGCTAATACTATAGCTGGAGTTGCTGGAGGAGGCACCCACATCCACGCCACAATAAATGGGTTAGGGGAACGGGCAGGAAACGCGAGCCTTGAGGAAAGCTGTGTAGCATTGGAGATACTTTACAAGGTCAAGACTGGCATCAATATGCAGCGGATAACAGCCACAAGCCACACGGTTAGCAGGGTTACTGGTATGCATGTCCAGCCAAACAAGGCGATAGTTGGACGCAACGCCTTCGCACACGAGTCTGGTATCCATACCCACGCGATTCTACGGGATCCTACTACTTATGAGCGGATTGATCCCGCCTTGGTGGGTGCTTCAAGGAGGCTTGTTAGCGGTAAGCATTCGGGTTCTACTGGGCTCTTCAATAACCTGACTATAATGGGGCTTGAGCCCACTGAGGAGCAGTTTAACCAGATACTGGATCGAGTGAAAACCATGGGTGACCAAGGTAACCTCATCAGCGACACGACCTTGTACGATATAGCGGCAGAGATAATGCACTTGGAACAACAGAACCCATTGGTAGTAGACGAGTTCATAGTCACCACGGGAAACAAGATCACCCCAACAGCCAGCATCAAGGTCAGAAGAAACGGCGAGAGCTACATGGAGGCAGCCACAGGCAACGGACCAGTAGACGCCACATTAAACGCCTTGGTCAAGGCTGTGGCAATCGATGAACCTGTGACACTTGAGCTATATCAGGTTGAAGCAATCACTGGTGGAACCGATGCCGTGGTTAACGTTGAGGTCCGCCTCAGGCAGGGAGACCGTGTGGTCACCAGCAGGGGCGTGGACGAGGACATCGTATTGGCTAGTGTAAACGCGTATCTGAATGGTGTGAACCTGTACCAGAATATGAAGAAGGAAAAACGATGAGCACAATTAGCGAAAAAATATTAGCAAAATCATCAAACCAAGAACAGGTCTCCGCCGGAGACTTTGTAAAAGCCAACGTGGACGTGGCGCTCAACCACGATGTAACCAGTGTACTGGCCTTTGAGGCTATGTACCAGATGGGTTCAGAGAAGGTATGGGACCCTGACAAGGTCATAATGGTGTTGGACCATGTGGCTCCACCCAGCAGCGTCAATAGCGCACGAGTACACAATGTTATCAGGGACTTTGTAAAGACCCAAGAGATGAAGAACTTCTTTGATGTCAACAGCGGTGTATGCCACCAAGTATTACCCGAGCATGGGTTCGTCAAACCCGGGATGCTAGTAATAGGAGCGGACAGTCACACTTGTACCCATGGAGCTTTCGGGGCATTCGCTACCGGAGTAGGCTCGACAGATATGGGGGCAGTGCTGGCACGGGGTAAGACTTGGCTCAGGGTTCCCGAGACCATCAAAGTCAATGTAAATGGTAAACTGGGCAAGCATATCCACCCAAAAGATGTGATACTCAGGATAGCCAAGGAGATAGGCGTCAGCGGAGCCACCTACATGACCCTTGAATACAATGGCTCAGTAGTCCAAAACATGAGCATAGCCGGTAGGATGACCCTCTGCAACATGGCAATAGAGATGGGAGGCAAGGCAGGGATCTGTGAACCAGACCAGAAAACAGTGAAATGGCTAGATCAACGCACCACTGGACCATACGATATGGTCAAGGCAGACAAGGACGCAGAGTACAAGCAGACACTGAGCCTAGACCTCACAGGCATGGAGCCTCAGGTAGCCTGCCCACACAATGTGGACAATGTGAAACCTGTATCGGAGCTAAGCAAAGTGAAGATTAACCAAGCTTTCATTGGCTCATGCACAAATGGGCGCCTAGAGGACCTTGAACAGGCTCATGCCTTACTCAAGGGTAAGCAGATCCACCCTGATGTACGAGTCTTGGTTGTACCTGCCAGTAGGGCGGTCTACAAAGAAGCACTCCAGAAAGGCATCATAGAAGACCTCATTGATTCAGGTGCTACTGTGAGCAACCCATCATGTGCAGCATGCTTCGGAGGACATATTGGTCTTCTTGGACCCGGTGAGCGGGGAATAAGCACCAGCAACCGTAACTTCAGGGGCAGACAGGGTAGCCCAGAAGCTGAAGTATACCTCAGCAGTGCAGCTGTTGCAGCAGCCTCAGCATTAACAGGATATATCACACATCCAGAGGAGGTCGCCTAATTGAAGCTCAAAGGAAACGTCTGGAAATACGGTGACGATGTAAACACAGACTACATCATACCGGGGCGCTACATGGAGCTAACAGACCCAGAGGAGATGGCTGAAAGAGTCTTTGAGGAACATGACCCCAGCTTCAGAAAGGGAGTCCAACCCGGAGACATCGTAGTTGGACGCACAAACTTTGGATGTGGCTCAAGCCGAGAACACGCACCCATAGCCCTACTTGGCAACGGTGTGAGTGTGGTGCTCGCTGAATCATTTGCTCGCATCTTCTACAGGAACGCCATCAACATCGGGCTCCCAGCATTGGAGTGTCCGGGAATCCATGACGCAGTGGAAAAAGGTGATACCCTTGAGGTTGATGTCACTGGTGGGGTCGTCAAGAATCTATCAAACGGGAAGACTTTGAGGTTCAAGCCCCTCCCAGAGTTCATGGTGGAAGTCTTAAATGCAGGTGGCTTAGCACCTTACCTTAACAAGACAGAGGAATGGTAAATTGAAGTACAGTATCGCATTGTTACCAGGAGACGGCATTGGACCAGAAGTTGTCGATGCTACAGTCATGGTACTGAAAGCACTAGAAAAGAAACTAGACATAGAATTCGAGTTCAAGACATACATGATCGGAGACGCAGAGAAGAAACGCAGCGGAACAGCCCTACCCCAAGCAACCATCGACGGGGTAAAAGCAGCAGATGCAAGCCTATTCGCCTGTGTAGGCGAGACAGCCAAAGAGACTATTCTACCCTTGAGGCAGAAATTCAACCTCTACGCTAATCTGCGTCCAGCAAAGGCATACCCCGGCGTACCAGCCGTGAAACCAGAGACCGACTTGATGATCGTCAGGGAGAACACAGAGGGCATCTACAAGATGATCGGAGACAGGTCACCTAGAGCAGCGTTCAATGTCAGGGTCATCACATGGGAAGCCTCTGAGAGGATCGTCCGCTATGCTTTTGAGTATGCAAAAGCCAATGGTAAATCCAAGGTGACTTCTGTCCATAAGGCAAACGTGCTGGACTATACTGATGGGCTCTATCTTGAGGCATCAAGGGCAGTAGCCAAGGAATACCCAGACATCAAATACGAAGAATTGATCGTTGACGCTGCCTCCATGAGGCTGGTAATGTACCCCGAGCAATACGAGGTAATAGTAACCACAAACATGTTCGGAGACATCCTCAGCGACGTCACTGCTGGACTCGTAGGGGGACTAGGTATGGCACCATCAGGTAACGTTGGTGATGATATATGCATCTTTGAACCTGTACACGGTTCAGCCCCAGACATTGCAGGAAAGGGGATCGCAAACCCATCAGCATGCATCCTCAGCGCAGCCATGATGCTGGAGTGGCTCAAAGAAGAGAAAGCAGCAGCCATGGTGGAGAACGCGGTACTCAAGGTATTGGAAGAAGGAAAGGTAAAGACCCCTGACCTTAAGGGAAAATCCACCACCATTGAGTTCGCAGAGACAGTAGCCAAAAATCTCTAAACACTTCTTTCAAATATTCATTCTTTTTACACGATGGAATCTTTCATATTCTAATGATTAATAATAAACGCGTAGATTTGATTAAATATTTATTATTGCTTTAATTTCTCCAATTCGTTTATGGTTCAGAGATATATGTTGTTCACCTGTTTTTTTGCTTTGAATAATTAATCCATCTTTGATGAGTTTTTCTAAACATTTTTTCACATCCCCTGCGTCTGATCTTTCAAAGCCTCTTAACGCGCTTGAAAACTCTGTATGTTTACTACCAATAATTCTATTGTTGAAAAGTTTTCTTAGAAGAGTAATCTCAATCTCATTATAATCCATTATTAAACTATGTTTTAGTTCCATATATTTAAAAAACTCATATACGTGGACATAAATGTCTAAACGTGTGGACATAAGGTTTAAATTAGAAGTTGTGACACACTTTTAGACAAGCCTAGTTGAGACATAGGTGCAAATAATGACTGAGACCAAGGGCCTAGAAACGGGGGAGAGAGGAGCCTTAGAACGGCTAATGGGATCATTCTCGACGCCAAAACTCTTTGACTTTCTGAGCACATTCAGAGAGTTTGATTACTCTATAAATGAGATAGCACAAAACTCAAAAGTAAGTTCAAAAACCGTGAGACGCGAAATACCAAAACTATGTTACTATGAAATAGTACTGGAGTCAAGAACAGTTGGGAAGACAAAAATGTACAAATTCAACGAAGATTCAAACATTGCCAAGGCTTTGAACTATTTAATCTCAGAAATAGCCACATTTGAGATCGAAAACATAATAGAGGAAGAACATCTCGAAACCACACAAAATCCACGACGAGTACCAAGAGCATATATGTTAAGAAAAGTGGACCCAGACTGTACTAAAAAAGAGAAAACACACATAAAAATGATCTAATCACCCATTTTTTAAAAATCGAAATATAGATCACCATATAATTTCAGCAAGTTTCGAGGTATATTTAAGAAATTAGAGGATCCAGTAGGTAAACAAAAGTATATTCATTAACTTTATTAACGCCTTATAGGTATACAACCTTTGGTTTACAACCGAGTTGGTGTAACTATGTCTGATGAGAAAGAGAGGATGCGAAACGTCGCAGGGAAAGACTTTGAGAAAGTCGTAGACGTTATCGGTAACCCAGTCAGACGAAGGATCATACAGAAGCTCAGCGAAGGACCAGACTATACCCTGAGGCTGAGCAACGAACTCAATATACACCAGCAGCTAGCCAGTAAACACCTCAAAGTCATAAGAAACGCTCAACTCGTAGACGTGGTCAGGCAGCCTAGCGACAAGGGCGCAGATAAGAACATGTTCAGCCTCAACAAATTCTACAGCCTCCAGATCGATTTTAGCCCCAATCTCTACAACCAGCGCCTCATCAGCTTCAACAACCCCCAGCTATGGACAAGCGCAGACAAATACATGGACAAGATAGAGGACCAAGTCCTAGAGCTAACCGATGAAGAGTGTGGAGTAGACACTATAAATCCACTATCACACATAGTCCAAAACATAGATGACGAGCTTGAGAGCCTAGAGAAACGCAGGGCAAGACTCCTATACATCAGGAACCTCGCCATGAACGCCAGCGTCCAAGCCCTAGAGGAACTGGACCGCAAGAAGCGCCAGATAATCCACTTTGTACTAAACCAGGGCTCAGCAAGCATCGACACCATCAGCAGACATATGCAGCTCAGGGAAGAGACCATCAGGGACCTGGTAAAAGACCTTGAGCACGAGGACATACTCAAAGAAATAGGCAACATGGTATCACTCGCAGAGATAACCTAGATTATCTAGGATCGTAATCTTTTTTAACTATCTCTAGGTATACAACCTTTGGTTTACAACCATAAGTGGTATACCATGAGCGGTGAAAATAATACAATCACAGATAGCAATCACACAATTCTACACGCCGTTCAATGCCACAGGTTAAACAAATAGGAGAAAAATAAAACAATGAGTGCACAAGGTCAACAAGTCGTCATCCTCAAAGAGGGTACCGAGCGCTCTACCGGCAGGGACGCAAGAGGCAGCAACATTATGGCTGCAAGGATAGTCTCAGAGGCCGTCAAGACCAGCCTAGGCCCAAAGGGCATGGATAAGATGCTGGTCGACAGTTTTGGGGACGTAACCATCACCAACGATGGAGCAACAATGCTCAAGGAGATGGATGTACAGCACCCAGCGGCCAAGATGATGGTAGAGGTCAGCAAGACCCAGGATGACGAGGTAGGAGACGGAACCACAAGCGTCGTCATATTGACAGGCGCGTTACTAGGTAAAGCCACAGAGCTAATGGAAAAGAAGGTTCACCCCATCGTAATCATCGACGGCTACAGGCAGGCCGAGGAACAAGCCCTCAAGATCCTTGAAGAGATCTCTGAGAAGGTCGACCCCAAGGACAAGGCTGTCCTCAAAAAGGTCAGCATGACAACCATGGCGAGCAAGCTAATCAACCAGCACAGCGCTTACCTCAGCGACATCGCTGTAGACGCGGTACTACAGGTAGCCGAGAAGAGCAATGGAGGATACAAGGTGGATCTCGATAATATCAAGATCGAGAAGAAGCCCGGAGCATCCTTGACTGATACTAGGCTCGTTCAGGGACTTATCATTGATAAGGAAGTAGTTCACGACGGCATGCCCAAACAGGTCAAGAAGGCTGTAATTGGTCTACTCAACGCGGCTTTGGAGATCGAGAAAACGGAATTCGACGCCAAGATCGCCATCGAGACCCCAGATCAGATGCAAGCATACCTAGACCAGGAGGAACAGATGCTCAGAGACATGGCCAAGAAGGTAAAAGATGCAGGAATCAATGTTCTGCTATGCCAGAAGGGCATCGATGATATGGTACAGCACTTCCTCGCACGTGAAGGAATCTTTGCATCACGCAGGCTCAAGAAATCCGATATGGAGGCACTAGCCAAGGCCACAGGCGCCAAGGTAGTCAACAGCGTAGACCAGCTAAGCAAGGAAGACGCAGGATACGCCGAGCTAGTCGAGGAGCGCAAGATCAGCGAAGATAAGATGATCTTCGTCGAGGGCTGTAAGAACCCCAAGGCAGTTAGCATCCTCATCAGAGGAGGCACTGAGCGCGTAGTTGACGAGGCAGACCGCAGCATCCACGACGCATTATGCGTAGTAAAGGATGTTGTACAGGAGCCCAAGATAGTCGCAGGCGGTGGAGCACCCGAGATCGAGACAGCAAGACTCCTCAGGGATTTCGCTGAGAAACTCGCAGGACGTGAACGCCTAGCAGTAGTAGCATTCGCAGACGCCTTAGAGGTTATTCCGATTACTCTAGCCGAGAACAGCGGAATGGACCCCATAGACGCCATAAGCGAGATGCAGAGCGCACACGCCAAAGGCAACAAATGGGTCGGCATAGATGGACACCTGAACAAAGTAACAGACCTATCCAAGATCGACGTATACGAGCCAATGGTCGTCAAGACACAGGCAATCAAATCAGCCACAGAGGCAGCCACACTCCTGCTAAAGATCGATGATATCATCGCAGTTAGCAAGATGAGTGCGCCCCCAGGCCCACCAGGCGGCATGGGAGGCATGGGCGGGATGCCACCAGGCATGGGCGGAATGCCCGGGATGATGTAGGAGGAAACAAGAAATGTCATATTACACAACAGCAGGCGGACAGCAAGTCATAGTTCTCAGAGAGGACACAGATAGACAGCGCGGACGCGATGCAAGAAAAAGCAACATGATGGCAGCACAGATCATCGCAGAGGTCCTTAAGACCACTCTCGGCCCAAGGGGCATGGACAAGATGCTCATCGACAGCCTTGGCGACATCACAATTACGAGTGATGGAGCCACGGTACTCGAGGAGATCGATGTACAGCATCCAGCAGCCAAGATGATGATCGAGGTCGCAAAGACCCAGGACAAAGAGGTCGGCGACGGAACCACCACAAGCGTACTACTAGCAGGAGCCTTACTAAACAAGGCAAGTGAGCTAATCGATGATAACATCCATCCAAGCATCATCATAACTGGCTATCAGGTCGCAAGCGCGAAAGCCCTAGAGGCACTTGAAAAAGCCTCTATCGATGTGGACATGAATGATCGCGAGACCCTCATGAAGATAAGCAACACAAGCATGAGGAGCAAGGCAGTATCCAATGCACGTGACCACCTGAGTGGGGTCGTTATCGACGCCATTAAACAGGTGATCGAGAAGCGCAACGGTGACACCATCGCAGACGTCGACAATGTACAGATCGTCAAGAAAGAAGGCCAGAGCCTAACCGAGACCGAGCTAGTAAAGGGCATCATCGTGGACAAGGAAGTTGTTCACGCTGGT
>CAZZFH010000085.1:0-8259 GCA_964653295.1 uncultured Candidatus Bathyarchaeia archaeon
GTTTTGCAGTCTGGGTAACCACAGGTATGGCAGTCTAATCCGGGAAGCATTGGGAAGGCTTTGGATTCAACGAGATCAGCTAGCTCAGAAGCCTGATCAATTGTATAGACGGGAACCATTGTTTCCCCATTGAATCTCGACTCAGGTACCTTGACTAGGGCTATCTCCAAGCCATTTCTTAGCTGCTCAAGCTCCCCATTTTCCCTAGGGACTATGATGCGGGCATGGGTGTCCTTCGTCTTGAAGCCTTCAATTATGAGATAGTCGAGTGGTCCTAGTTTTTCTACGGTCTGTTGGAGTGTGAGATGCTGGTCTAGGAAAATGGCTGTGGTGTTTTCTTGGAGTATGGCTGTGGCTGTGCTTCCTGCGGCTCTATGCCTGCTGGTGTCTTTACCGGGGGTATCCAAGGTGATATCATCAGCAGTGTGTTTGAGGGTACCTACCTTGTAGCCTCTCAGGGTTAGTTCCTTTGTTAGTGCCTCGACTACTCGGGTTTTTCCACTGTTTTTGAAGCCTGTGACTGCGACTGCTCTTGGTGGCATGGATGTATCTGGGGTTCTGGGGTGTATTATTCCTTACCCTAGTGTTAAATTGCTCAGGGGAGGATCAGGTGGTAATGGTGTCTCTGAGTTTCTTTGGCGGCGTGGATGAGATCGGCGGTAATAAGATTCTGTTGGAGGACGGTGATACCCGGGTCTGGCTGGATTTTGGTCAGAGCTTTGATATGGGGAATGAGTATTTTATCAACTGGCTCCAGCCCCGTAGAGGAGTTGGACTAAGGGATTATTTCGAGTTCGGTTTACTCCCCAGAATAAACGGGTTATACGGGGAGACTATGCTGGATAAGACTGATCTATGCTGGGAGGAGCCCTGTTTTCACGGGGTCTTTGTGACTCACGCTCATGCTGATCATGTTAATCATCTCAAGTTTGTTGATCCAAGTATCCCGGTTTTTCTGGGGAAGGGTACCCATTTTTTCATGGATGCGATGGAAAAGACCAGTAACTGGGCAGATTATGGGAAGCATGATTACAGGGAATTCAGGACAGGCGATGTATTAACCGTAGATGATATCGAAGTTCACCCGATACATGTTGACCACAGTATACCAGCAGCCTATGGATACGTGATCTACACCAGCGAGAAGACCATCGTCTATAGCGGTGATATGAGGATTCATGGTTCCCGGAGTGATATGACGCGGGAGTTTCTAAGCTTGGCTCGTGAGGCCAAGCCTGATGTGATGATCTGTGAAGGTACCCGTATGGTTAGGACAGGTAATAGGAGGCATCTGAGCGAGGCAGAGGTAGCCAGTGGAGTCAGAGAGGTGTGCAGAGAGGCTGATCGTGATGGAAAGTCAGTGATATTCACTCAGCCTAGCAGGGATATTGATAGGTGGAGGACCTTCTATGAGGCTGCTCGGGACTGTGGTAGGGTTCTTGTGATTCACCCCAAGACGGCTTATCTTTTGGATAAGCTATTGGGGGATGAGCATCTGGATATGCCTGATCCTTTGAATGATGACTGGATTAGCGTCTATTATAGGCGTAAGCGGTCGGGGACATATGATGAGAAGGATTACTTTGTGTGGGAGCGCAAGTATCTGGATAGGCTTGTGACGGCTGAGGAGCTGAGGCGTTTCCCCAAGCGGTACTTGGTGAATCTGGATTTCTACAACTTCGCTGAGCTTATTGATATCAGACCAGAGGCGGGAAGTCACTTTATCTATAGTATGAGCGAACCCTTTACCGATGAGGAGCTTGAGGAGCGGGTGCTTCATAACTGGCTGGACCATTTTGGGCTCAAGTATCATCAGCTGCATGCATCAGGGCATATGAGTCGAGGTGATTTGAAGGCTGCTTTGGAGACTGTTGCTCCGGGTAAGGTTTTCCCAGTCCATACTGAGGGCGCTGAGCGGTTCCGGGAGATCTATAGAAGCGTGGAGCCTCCCGTGAAGGGAGAGAAATACCAACTGTAGGCTTACCAAGCCGTTTTTTGTCTCTTTTTCACGGTTACCATGACGCTTTTTGTCATATATCAACACCCTATCTGGGGGGTTCTGGGGCTGGTTTCGTTGAAAGGGGGCTGTCTGTGGCTGGGGTTTGTGACCCCCCCTCCCCCCTGTTTACTGTTATCCTGCATTATTGGTGCTGATCTCGCATGTTTGGGCTTGAGGAGTTTCTATAAAGCATGTGTCTTTCTGGTTGTGTGATTGCCTTGAAGCGTCTGAGATTAAAAATGAGAAGATCAAGGATTCAAATCGTTTCAACATTAATCATAGCTTCCTTGCTGATACCAAATGCGTATGGCAATGGTCATAGTGAATCAGAGGAGATATTCTATGGTACATTCTTTGGAGGCTCTAGAGAGGATGGTATTCGAGATGTTAAACTGGACTCAGAGGGCAATATCATTGTTGTGGGGGGCACATTCTCAGAGGATTTTCCGATTTTGAACGCTGTTCAGGAGAACTATGGTGGGGGAGAATTGGCTTCTGGCGAGAATTTTCACTTGCTCGGTGATGCGTTTGTTGCCAAGTTTTCTCCAGATTATGAGCTTCTATGGTCAACGTATATAGGGGGAAGTGATTTCGAGTGTGCTTATCATGTTGAGATAGGAGCCGATGATGAGGTTATCGTAGTAGGGTCTACCACTTCAACGGATTTTCCGGTTACCTTTGACTCGACGCCCTCCGGTAGGGAGAGAGGTGACTCGTTTATCGTGAGGTATTCGTCTGATGGTGATTTGATTGGAGCAAGGCTGTATCTGCCTGATGAGATCGATGAGATTCTTCATGTTGAGATGGATTCATTGGGGAATCTCGTTTTGGGTGGCATGACTAGTTCAGAGACGATGTTCACGACGGAGGACGCGTTCCAGCGGGAACTTGCCGGTGGCACTGATGGCTTTGTCAGAGTTGTGACTTATGATCTTGAGACTGTTGTCTATTCGACTTATTTTGGGGGTACTGGTGAAGAGTTCCTTGGAGAGGTAGCCGTTGGGCAGGATGATTCGATATATCTTGCTGGGGGCTCCAGTAGCCGTGATCTACCTGTTACCCAGAACTGTCTGCGATCTGAGTTTGTGGGGGACGAGACGGATAACTTCATAGCGAAGATATGCCCAAGCAGAAATCTCGTCACATGCACATATTTCGGTGGATCTGGTGTGGATCATGTCTTTGGGCTGAGTGAGGGTCCCGATGACTCTATTGTTGTTGTGGGAAGAACATGGTCAGACGATTACCCGGTGACCGATGACGCGCTCCAACCCGAATACAGCGATATAGAAGTAGATGGATTCCTCACAAAGATAAGTAGAGCAGGAGACGAACTCCTCTACTCTACGTATTATGGTGGGGAGAGCTGGGACTCTCTTCTACAGGTAAACATGGATGAGACTGGGAGACTCATAATATCGGGGTTTGTCTTGACTGGAGAATTCGAGACATTGAACGCCTTCCAGTCAGAATACAAGGGGTCCAGTGATGTTGTGATTATCATCATGGATGACGAGATAGAAATGATCTCTTACTTGGGTGGCTACTATGAGGATCACCCCTTCGAACAAGTAGTCCAAGATGGTGTGCTCTACCTTGTGGGGGGGACAACATCATCTAGATTTGGGGTATCTGAGAATGCATATCAAGGCAGCATTGGAGGCGATAGGGATGGGTATTTGTTTGTGATGGATTACGAGGAATATCTATCGAGTGAACATAGCACAGAGGATGGTTCTGCTGGTGCCATATGGTATGAGTATCGTGATTACATAGCATATGGTGTTGTTCTCGGGGTAATAGTGGTCTGGTATCTCTATATGAGGCGTTCTTTCTCAGGGGAAGGCTAACTTGAGATAATACTTCGAGTATTTTTCATATGTCTTATGGTTCAATAACCGTTAATAACATTCAACAATAAAGGCTAGACGGGTTACATGTGAGTAGGTATAGAAGGGCAATAAGCCCAGGGATAGCTACTGTAATCTTAGTGGCGGTAACCATAGCTATCAGCATAAGCGCTGCTTATTGGATGAGCGGGACATCCGGTCAGTATACTGGTTTCGAGAAGGTCGAGATTCCAACAGCCTATAGCACACTTAACCCCACTGTAAATAACGCCAAATGGAGAATCCATCTATCGTTGAAGAACAGCGGACCTAATCCAGCGAAGATAGTCTATGTGATGGTAAACGAGGTTGTAGTCGCTGAGTATAATATTACAGGCGGAGGTTCGTTGAGTGGCACCGGTTCTATTGGCACTAGTATGTCAGATAAAGGAGTATTTTTACAGAGTGGTGAGACGGTGGATGTCTATGTTTGGATTGGATCGGGGTTGTTTAGCTCTGGGACATCGATCGCTGTTAAACTGCATAGTACGTCTGGGTTTGATTATGTTAAGCTCGTGCAGTTATCATAAAGCTAGCCTATCATCCTGAAGGCTCTACGAGGGTTCAGAATAAATGGTGGCAGATGACTTGCTAGGTTGCTGAAGGGCAGTACCTCTGGCTGGATGCGGATGCCTAGTTGTTCTGTCATATAGTCTCTTCGGGTTGTGATCCTGTTCCATGCCTCTGGGTATTTCTCCATGAACTTGTTGCGGATGCTTTGATCGGCGATGGCTATCCCGTCCTCTGTGTTTATTGTGAAATACTCTGTGCCTGTGGCTGGTATGATGTCTACCTGTAGTGCCATCCCTGGTTTGATCCTGTCCGTTGAGCCCTCATAGATTGGGCTGTTTACCCACTCATCCATGCCAATGAGATGCCCAGGGTTAAGCTCCACCCCAAAGAAGGGATCACCTATCCTATCATGAACCGCTTTGTATAGTTCTCCGCCCGTTACTCCTATGCTCATGGTCTCCAGCCAAGCGGTAGTTGCCTCGAAGTAGGGGGCAGCAAGCTTCTCAACATAATCGCTGATATTCTTGGGTAGCTCTGATTCATGCTCGATGAGCCAGCCTGCTCTGCAGTTGAGGGCTCCCTTGAGACCGACTGCCGTGGTAAAGGCTTCGCCTCGTTTGATTACCTTGCTTGTGGGGCTGGGTAGTCCTATCCATGCGCGTGGTCCTGTGCTGAGCATGAGGTGAACGCTTTGGGGGTAGCCGTTGAGTTTCATTATTTGGACTACTTGGTGTTCTGTCATGCCTGGCCATGCTCCGTATAACGCGTTTTTGACAGCGGTACTGGATAGTGTGGAGGCGTATTCCATGACTGCGAGTTGTTCGGGTTCATGGGTGGCTCTGAGTCCTTCTGTTTGGTGCATGAAGAGGGGGGTAGCGTTGGTTACATCGGGGGTTAATGCTCTGAGGTTGTCTACGATGTAACTGGGGGCTTCTATCCAGTGGTGTGGGTCTGGGGATTCTAGTTCTGTGTAGTATTTCCAGCCTGCGATGCCGATGCTGCTGGTGGCTGTGATGTCTGTTTCTTGGAGTATCTGTTTGAGTGGTTTGGATTTGGTTCTGTCTTGGGCTAGTAGGCTGAAGGGCTGGTATAGGACTGGTTTGAGTTGTTCCTTGATGGGGCTGGTCTCTAGGTATCCTATTCCCTCGTTGCCGATGAGTATCCATTGCTGGTCCTCATCTATGTCTACGATAAGCAAGGCTTCCTCGAATCTTGGGTCATAGCCTGTGAGGTATTCTATGTTGGCGCTGTGCTCCCTGTCTCCATAGACTAATACGTGGGTGTAGTCTCCTTGGGTTTTCTTTCGAAGCTTCTCAAGGCGAGTCAGGTAGATATCTGCATCCAGTTTAGGCTCAAACGATGGATAACCAAAATCAGGGAGATCAAGCTCAACAAGCTCAGCGTGACGAACCATAAATGAATACAGTTATACAAGGTTAACAGTTTAACGATCAATTACTCGTTAATAATGAGTTTATAATATTCTTCATCATTTGTTTGAATTCTTGTTTGATCCGAATACGGACTCGGCGTAGATGATGCGATGGATGAGCCTCCTAGAAAACGCTGGACTCACAGTAACCATGACCAGAATCAGCGAGATCAAGGTCAAAGAAGAGGCTCGGGGAATCATCAAACGCTACGGCTACGGGGGTATGATCAAGACCATGCTCAGGGCAGCCAAGATGTACCTCACCAACCCAAACTATAGAGAGTTTCTGAGTAGAGTCCAGAAAAGGGGCATCACCCCACCCAACCTAACAGAATACTTCGGATACGGCGTATACATAGCCCAAAAACCCTAACAATTTCCCTAATGGTCCATTCATAGACCATCAACAGACCAAACATGGTCTATCTATAGACTAAAGGTGGACTAGATGCGGTACAAACAGGGACCAATGACGGATAAGTTATAAGGAAAATACAATTCACCCAAAGAAAGCCCCAAGGCTCGTCTGCTGGGGCTTGCCCACCAACGCATCAAAACTCATATCCAAAGCATCCAGAAGCTGCCCAAAGGTACTCTCAAGATACTCCTCATACTTCCTGACATCCACATCACGGGGCTTGGCCACAATCGCAGGCAACACATCATCCTTGGTCACCACATAGTAGATGATATCACCCTGATCGATCTCATGACCCATCTCCTCCAGCATACGCCCAGCCTTCACATGCTGCGGATTAGTATCATAAGCCTTCAATGGCTTTCCTAGCTGCATCTGGAAGGCAACCTCATCGATCTTAAACTCACGCTCAATGATCCTGTGATGCACCTCCTGCACCAGCCCCTTGATATCTTCCTTCGCTGCAGGGAACTCATCTATAGTCTGAACCTCGCTCAGTATACGGGTCAACTCATCAAAGGCATCCTTTAAGATAGGCGGAATATGCCGCTTCTTACCAGTGAGCCCCTTGATATCCATCCTACCATCCTTGTAGACCCCAAGATAGTTCTTCTTACGCTCACTGAAAACCGCGTACCTGTAGGTCTTCTCAACCTCCAAGTCGATGCCAAGCGCCTCGTTAGCCCATTCCACCAAGCCATCAGTCTGTTCCTTAGAGGGGTGATCAAGGAACACGCTATCAGTATCCCCATAAAGTACCTTGATACCAAGCTCCTCAGCCCGTTTACCAGCCTCCTCCATCGCATAGCGCCCAACAGCTGCGGTGCTCTCAGCCAATGGCGGACAATACAATGGGAAGCTCTCTGCCCCAAATACCCCATATGAGGCATTCAAGAAGACCTTGAGGGCTTGCTGGACCACGTGATAATACTGTCGTTGGTCATCTGTCAAGCTCTTATCCTTGGCCTTGGGCTTGTACCAGAGAACCCTGAGGTCCCTGAGGCTACCGATCAATGTACTGGTCATGCCGTCCCTGTGGGTGCAGACCCAGTGAGGAGTACCAGGTATCTTGTTCTCCTTACAATCCTCATGTTCACAAAGCAACGTATCATAGCTCAGGTTCCAGTTCCTGATAGCAGATGGGTAAAGGCTAGCGAAGTCAACCACCGTCACATCAAAGTGAATACCCGGCACAGGGTCACGCACAATCCCGCCCTGATACTTCTTACCCTTAATCATAGCCTCAGTAGTCGTACCACCCTTACTGATGATAATATCCTGAGTATTCGGGATAAGCCAGCCCTCCTGCCGATGCATCCACTCCATCAAAGCCAGAATCCAGCGACTAACACCAAACCTGCTGAGGTCCTCAAGGATCATCTTGCTGATACGCTGAAGCATCACCATGAGATTCATCACAAGGTTATCATTGAAAGCTGTCAACTCATAGGTGATAAACGCATCCTGCATACAATACTCAGCCATCTCATTCATAGTCAGCTGGTTAAAATCAGGCACAGGAATCTTACCCTGATGCAAAATACCATTGGCAATATCATCGAGGCTGAACTCACGATACATGTTACCAAACGCATACCCCTGAATAGACCGGTTCCTGAAGAACTGGTACAAGTCAACATGCACCCCATTAGTCAAAAACGCAAACCGACGCCCCAAAGTAATAGGGATATCCTCCTCAGGCATACCAAGGTTCCGTGCACGGTTCCTGAGATACTTGAAGTCAAAATCGTCCCCGTTAAAAGTCAAAACAATTGGATACTCATTGATGATTTGAAGAGTCTCCTCGACAACCTGTCGCTCTGTCTCATAAACCATAACCTCATTAGCACCGGGAACCTCACCCAACACCTCACCAGTGTTTAGATCATCAAACAGGATAACCCTGCGAAGCCCATCACTGCCAGCAAAAGCCACAGTAATAATGGGATCACTTGCCTCATCCGCGTTAGGCATACGGTTCACCACGCTGGGACGAACCTCAATATCA
>CAZZFH010000086.1:0-8255 GCA_964653295.1 uncultured Candidatus Bathyarchaeia archaeon
TACCCGCCCTACCCGCTGCATCAAAGTTCATCATGAATCTGACCTTTTTCATGAACTCTGGGTGAGCCTCACAGTAAGCCCTACTTCCGAATAACCCGATCTCCTCTGCGCCGAAAAGCATGAACCTGAGGTTATGCTTCAGATGCTCGCGCTCCTTAACAAGGGTCCTAGCCAGCTCCATTACAACTGCTGCGCCAGTGGCATCATCCAATGCACCGACAGCGATATCATGCCCCTCATAGTGAGCACCATACACCAGCCATTCATCGCTACCAGCTGTCCCCCTAAGATCTGCGATAACATTCCACGTATCCACATCAAGGTTCTTGCACTTGGTCTCAAGCCTTAGCTTAACCCTGCCTTTCCTATCCAGCATCCTCGCCAGATACATGCCATCCTCATAACTCACACCAACAGCAGGAACAATAGGGCTAATCCCCCCCGTAGGAGGACCATAAGCCGGGTAATGATTCATAAATATCCAGCCAGCAGCCCCAGCCAAGACGCTCCTCTGATACTTCTCGCTCCTATGCAGATACCGAGTCATCCCAGAGGGGTTACCGCTGTTCACCATGACGATCTTGCCCTCTATCTCATCCCTGCGCTCCTCATAGACCTCTATTGGTCCAGCGCCAAGATAGACTAACTCCGCCTCAACAACCCCCTCACTGCTCATAGGCAACGCTATGCAATCAATTTCCTTACTCTTGGGCTCAGTAACAGATAGACTGCTAGAACCTCTAATCCACCCCGGGATAGTGAACTTCTCTAGATGAACATCATCCACTCCATATCCACGGAGCTTCTCAGCCATATACTCACAACTAGCCTTATCCAAGCCACTACCGGGCCAACGTGAATCATACTCATCGCATAAATCAACAACCAAGTCCAGCGGCTCGGTACTGCTATAGATATCTCCTAAAACTCGTTCAACGGGTCTCATGCAGTAATATATGTTTCAGACAAGATAGAATTATTGGTCACCCAGTGAAATAGTTGAGCAAGAAATAGACCACACTAGGCAACAATACAATCATCACTGCACGTGTTCTGCTCAAACCATAGTTCTCCTCAGCTGCAATCACGAGCAAAGCCACAGTTGCTAGACCCCATACATTCACAAGGTTAGTGCCAAGCAGCGCCTTCAACGCCTTACTGCTGATGCCTCGATATGTCACAAAGTAACTGGATAGACTAGCTGAGTCCATTATACTAGCGTCTACCACCCTCAATAACTGGTTGAGCAGGCTGGGGACTGATGCAAACCCATGCATAGCAAAGAAAAGCTTCATTGAGCCATCCCCACCGCTGAGCCTCCCCAATCCATGCATAAGAAGCGTTCCAGCCACCCATCCAAAAAGTATAGTCACACCGGCGCCTATGCCCGCCATTATCCCCATAGTGCCCTCGAATTGGCCTATATCCACTCCTTCCAGCATTGGTGTAAGGACCGATAAGGGTATCTTGCTCATATAAAGCATGCTGCTATACGCGGCCAAGACCACCATCACTATGATTCCCTTGATTAGGTCTCCTTCATCCATCTTACTGAATATCGCTCGGGGCTTGTACAATACCCCGGTGAATTGTCCTAAAAACCCAGTTTTCTCATTACTCATGCCTCAACGCCTCCACGGGATTCATATTAGAAGCCCTGTACGCCGGGTATAAACCCGATGCTACGCTCGTAAACACCGCGAACAAGATCACTTCTACACCTAGCATCAATGAGCTAGATGTCGGTAAGTCTATGAATCTTCCTATCAGAGTAGCCAGAAGAAAACCGAAGCCAGCACCCACAGCACCACCGATCATCCCAGTCATCATAGCCTCAGATAGGAACATCAGTAAGACATCAAGGCTCTTGGCCCCAATCGCCTTCATAGTCCCGATCTCCCTTGTTCGCTCCATGACGCTAACGGTCATTGTATTGACTATTCCTACACCAGCGACCACGAGGCTTATCCCCGCTATCCCACCCAGCACTGATTGAATTGTCCCCAGGATTGATTCTACCTGCTCTTGAGCGGACTCAGATGTAACCACCGTCACACGGTCCCCCAGTTTCTCCTCTATCCCCTCGGCGGCTAATTTTACTACATCTATACTGTCCGCTTGGGCAAGAAGGTAGCTGAACTCGCCGCCTACCTCGAAAAACTGTTGGGCTGTCTTGAGCGGTATGGTTATCGAGTCATCTAGGTTTGCCCCAAAGCTGCTCCCAGTCTCCTTTAGTATAGCCACAACTCTCAGCGTCATTTCTTTCTCTACCCCATCCACAGATGCCTTGATCTTTATACGATCACCCAAGTCAATAATGGGTTCATCAAGATCGAGAGGATGTGCGATATGCGCCCCTACCGCGACAACGGCTGAGTCAGAGTCAACAAAATTTCTTCCCTGTGCCAGCTCTGTGTTGGGGTTAAGCTCTTTATACTCTCTTTCAACCCCGTAAACGTCCATACGGAAATATCTGCCTCCTGCTGTGAACTCGGCGAAATTATTGGCAATTATCGGAGTAACACCCTTGACGTGTTTTACCTTGCTTATGATCTCTACATCTCTCCAGTTCAACGTAATTCCCGCAACCGTAGGACCCTGAGTGAGCTCCCCTGGTACGATTATCAAGTTGCTTGGTCCAAAAACATTCAATTGCCCGGTTACGCTGGTCTGCAAACCCTGTGTGACGCTTATGAGTCCTGTTATCGCTGCGCATCCTATCAATATCCCGACTAGGTTCAACGCGAACCTGAACTTGCGTTCCTTCAGACCGTTAATGGCCATGAAAAAGATATCGAGAGGATTCAATATTCATCCCTATGGACCCAATCCCAGGAGTCTCCTGATCCAGACCCAGAAACCGCCCTGCTGCGGCTGAGGCTCATCATCAAAAGGCTCCCCTATATCTACGCTTAACCCTATCTCCTCCTCGTGCTCCCTGTTTAGGTGGTCCCTGTACTTGACATTAATTTTTAACTCGTGTTCGCCTTCAGGGGCATCATCATCAACTCTGTAGTAGACATCGAAGGGTATGGGGCTATCTGGATCAACTGCTCCTATATATTCCTCGCTCCCACCCACACGTTTGATTATTTCATCCTCTACGACTCCGATTGACACAAAGTCCACGCTCTCCGTGCCGATGAGAAGTAGATCTGCCTCAAGCTCCTTGGTCTCGCCAGCTGCGACAACCTCGCTCGGGACGTCCAGTAGCTCGAAATCGATCAATCCATCTATTAGAATCGTGACTGTTTCTGTGAGTACCTTGGGTACTCCCTTGCTTGTGGTGTAGCTTATGGTGATAGTTGTCATGTATTGCCCTGCGGATGCTCCGCCTGATGCTAGAAGTCTATAGGATACTTCGGCGTTTTCCCCCGCGATAAGGTCACCTAGGTTTCTTGTGGATGGGCTGAGGGGTGAGATTGGACTCATCTGTGGGAAACTGATTATGCTCATTAGATCGTATGCGTTTGCGCCAGAGCAATCGATATCGATGTCTAAATCGAAGATATCTCCAGGATAAACAGCGTCTCGCTCGATCTGGATATCCTGTATCGTGACTGTTGTTGTCTTGGATATCTTGGCGCTATTCACGTTAATGGGTAATACGAATGTCTCAAAGTGCGTGTTTTCCTCTTCATCTGTAAAAGATACTGTTGCCTGCAATGAGTATGTCGTGAGAGGCGTACCCTCAAGCACGGAAACCATCGGGCTTATCAAAATAGTGCCATTACTCTGCAAACTCTCAGCTGAAAAAGTATCATCCGCCACAACAGAGACATAGGGTGAAGTTGATGAGACAACAAACTCTAGATCGCTAAGTGTCTCCCCCGCGATATTCTCGAAAACATAGGAAACAAGACTGTTGTCACCTGCTATCGCAGAGATATTATCCTGGTCTACTGTATATCCAAGCTTGGGCGTATATGCCTCGCTGACAACCACTCCAACAGATACTACTGAAGTAACATACTCAAACGTGATCTTCTGATAAGTTACCGTCAAGGTAAGCGTGTAAGAGCCCAAGGGCAGTGATTTATCGACGTAAAGCGTAGCCGAATAGCTCTTAGTCTTACTCTCCTCAATAACTGTGTATACTTTTTGAGAGCCCTCTAGAATACTTATTCCAGGGGTCGCTGAAGATAATACGGCTTGTACCCCTACGACGCTCCTGTCTCCAATGTTTCTGATGTTTATTGTAATCTGATTTTCTTTTCCTGCGGTCAGGTATTTATTGGTGGTTGTTACCTGTAGGCTGTCTGCCTTTACAAGGCTTAGTGATGAGGAACTAGCCATTATTACTAGGGCTAGTAGAATTACGATGGTTTGTGTTCTCTTTCTTGTGTTCATTTTATATCAAGTCCTGGATTCTTTTTTCTCCTTCAATTACGCCGTCCTTGAAGCTGATGAGACGGTCTGTTTGTTGAGCTACTGCTGGGTCGTGGGTGATCAGGATGAAGGTCTTTCCTTCCTCCTTGTTGAGGTTTCTGAGCAGGTGCATTATCTCTTCGCCGGTCCTGCTGTCTAGGTTTCCAGTCAATTCGTCTGCGAGCAGTATGTTCGGCTCGTTTGCTAGGGCTCTGGCTATGGCTACTCTTTGTTGTTCTCCGCCACTGAGCTGGCTTGGCTTGTGGTCTGCCCTATCCGAGAGTCCTACGAGTTCCAATAATTCCTTGGCTCTTTTGTGGCGCTCGCTCCTGCTTTTTCCCGCGATAGCCATGGGTAATTCTATGTTTCCCTGTGCATCCATACGTGGGATGAGGTTAAAGAACTGGAATATGAACCCTACCTCGCGGTTTCGTAGGTCAGCGACCTGATTATCGTTGAGTGTATTGATGTTTATCCCATTGATGAAGACATCCCCAGATGTGGGTCTGTCAAGGGCGCCTATCATGTTGAGTAGTGTGCTCTTCCCTGAGCCGCTGGGCCCCATTATTGCCATGAATTCCCCGTGCTCAACCTTGAGGTCTACTCCTTTGAGTACATGGAGTGGTCTGCCTCCTGACATGTATGTTTTTGTCAGGTTTTTGGTCTCTACGATGTGCTCACTCATTTTTGTTTCTCCATTAGTTTGTTTATCATTTCTAGGCGGTTCTGGGAGATCTGTTTGATTTGTTTGAGGATAGGTTCTCTAATATCCATATCGATGTTTTGTGTGAATTCTCTGAGTAACGATTGAGACATAAGTTGTTCCTTGGTTGCTAGTTTGTTCATTAGCTCGAGGGCGCCTTGTTTTCGTTCGCTTGTGAGCCATTTGAAGACTACTGAGATGTATTTAATGCTAAAATCGATTGAAGACTCTAAGTGGTTGAGCATTAACTCGAATATCTTCAAGCCCTCATCGGTAATCAAGTAATAATCTGTCTCTTCTCTTGTCTGGGTCTCAATGTATCCTTTCTTTGTAAGGCTCTTGAGCGCAGGATAGACAGTGCCTGTTTTGGGTTCCCATGTTCCTTCAAATTCTTCTTTGAGGGTTTTGAGCATCTCGTAGCCATATTTTGGCCCCTGGTCTAGCTGGATGAGCAGCAGCATCTGTAGTGGGCTTACTGGCATCCGTATGGGGTTTTGGCTGTTTATACTCAGGGACATGGGTTGACCTCTACCTAGTATTTTGCTACTCTAGGTCTGTTATTGTTCTTAAACGTTTTTCATAATTGGTTCATAATTGGATGAAAAGGGTTAATCTAGGTGAGTCTCATCCAGTATGTGCAGATGAGCGTACTCATATTTACCGATAATCCCGCAACAGGGGAGACAGGTCTAGTGCTCAGAGAACTGCGTGAGAGAGGAGTTGATGCCGATTATCTTGCTCCTTGGGATATTACTTTACCCGGGTTCGAACCTGAGTATGAGTTGAGCTATGTTCCCAGTAATATGCTGCATAGGGGCAGTACCTTTGAGCTAGTCCATCGGTTGTTGATCCTTCGACAACTTGAAGAGACTGGTATAGTGGTTAATCCAGTGCCTTCTATGTTGAATTATAGTAAGGAGCACCTGACTCTCCAGTTAAACAAGCTTGGTGTTTCTCACCCAGAGACGCTTATCACTGAGAATATTCAGGCAGCTGCTAGGTTTGCCTCAAGGCTTCTTTCAGAGGATCGGGAGGTGGTCTTGAAGCCCATATGTTTGAGCAGGGGCACGGGTGTCACCAAGTTGAGTAGGATCAGGAGTCAGGAGGACCTTACCCAGTACCTGCTCTGGTATACCCGTAGCTTCGGTGAGGGCGTTTTCTATCTTCAGGAGTATATTCCCAACAAAGGCTATGATGTTAGATGTTTTGTCATAGACGGTGAGGTGGTTGGTCGTGAGGCTCGTTCTAATCCCGAGGATTTCAGATATAATGTTGCTGCTGGGGGGCAAGCCGAGCCGTTTGAGGACGATATTTATGATGAATTAGCGGTTCAGGTGGCTGATGCTGTTGCGCTAAACATAACCGGGCTTGATATTCTTCCCCGCGAGGATGGGGAACCAATGGTGCTTGAGGCGAATTGTTATCCCGGGTACAAGGCGTTGATGGAGACCACAGGTATTCCAATCTATAAGTTGATCGCAGATTATTTTGAGCGAGTGCTTCGATTATAGATAATTTTTTAACACGCCTTTGATACGCTTGATCTGGAATATCATGACGTTTTGCAGTAACTGTGGAGCGGATGTTGAGGATGACCAGAAGTTCTGTCCAGAGTGCGGGATGAGATTGAAGGCAGAACAGACCTCAGTATCCCCTCCTCCACCCCCACCACACGGCGAAGACGCTAAAACCACGCCTCCACCGCCACCACAATACAATAATGTACCACCGCCACCTCCCGCAGGAAGCCAGAGCGATATCCCCCCACCAAGACAAGGAATACTGGGAAGAGTAGATATCGATCAAGAGGATATCGATGAGGTAGCCGAGAAAGCCAAGAAGGGGCTCGGTGCAGCATGGAGACTGGCGAGGAAAGGAATCAGCAAAGGAGCTGAATTAGCCAGTCAAGGAATTGAGGTAGCCAAAGATACCATTGAGGAGAGACGAGAAAAGCAACAAGCCAATCAAGCTCCTCAGCCTTATCAGGCTCCTCCCCCGGCGGCACCTGCTCCTGAGGGTAGCAAGTTCTGTCCTAATTGTGGTCAGCCTGCGGCTCCCGGTAAGTTCTGTAATAACTGCGGCCACAAGCTGGAGTAGTTACTCCTTTTTCATTTTTTTAGTTATTTGTTTTTGATATATTTTCGTTGATAGAAATATATTCCCTGTAATATGATGAACTGATATCCCGCTGTGAATATTGTCGTGAACTGGTGAATATAGAACATTACGAGGTTTAGAGCAACTAGTTTTACCACAAGAGCTACTGAGGCGGTTTCTGTTCCCCAGTTTTTACGCCCAATGACCATCAATGCACCTCCTAGAGATAACATGAAACCAAGGAAACCGTTTAACATGATTATGACAAACGCCCACATCACTCCGTTATCCGAGATTTGGGGCAGCTCAGTGGCTATCGTCATTAGATATGCTTCCCTTGGGGCTGTGGTGAATGCTACTTTGCTGAAGTCAATTAATTGTAGAAAACTGGGCACTCCCAATAGGACTAGGCTTATGATAATACAGGCCATCACCCTGTTCTCGGACAGGTATGTGTTTTCGAACCACTCCCACTTCGCGATTATCTTATCGAATAAGTTGAGGTTTCCTTCGGTTGGCTGGAGTGCGTCGCTCTCAACGAAGTCATAGAGTTCATTGGCCAGTGAGATGAAGTGTGGGTTTTTCGCATTCTCCCTGATGTAGTTGAGTCTTGTGCGCATCTCTTCTTTTTCATCTGGTTCTAGGTCATGGTCAAGTACTTCTTGGAGGACTTCTACTACTGAGTAGAGTGAGCCTCTGACATCCTGTTCAGGCTCTCTGCATATCCTCTGGTATAGTAGTACGGTGAGGAGGAAGAAGGCGTAGATTATGGGGGCTGCTGCTGGGAAGAAATAGTCATTGCTCTGGGTGATGAATTTCCCTACCTCATCTATGAATAACCCGACGCCGACACCGGATAGTATCGCTGTCCATGTGTATGTCCAACGATTGGCGTATAGCAGCGGTAGCAGGCTAGCTACGTATAGAATAACTCCACCGTAGAGTACGTGGGCGATGTGGAGTGTGCTGTTGCCTAGCTGGGGGTAGCCTGTGAGTTCTAGGATTAGTCTTGTTAGGCTTATTGATGCTGCGAAGCTGAGTACTGTGAGTTGAAGGTATCTTTCTGCGCCTCGTCTTCTTACGGGTT
>CAZZFH010000087.1:0-8218 GCA_964653295.1 uncultured Candidatus Bathyarchaeia archaeon
AGGTGTAATATTCTCAGCTACTATTCCCTTATTGAGAGCCTCGACTGTGACATGTGCGATGATATCATGGGCTTGCCTGAATGATAGGTTGTAGAGCCTGACGAGGGTGTCTGCTACCTCTGTCATGGTGCTAAACCCTTCTCTCAGATGTCTCTTCATATTCTCCTTCATCGGTTTCATAGTGTATACCACGCCAGCCATGGCTTTTGTGCTCCCCACCACAGTATCAATCATCAATGGCTCCAGCATCGCACGATCACTGGTATTGGTGTAGGACATCCCCTTCATTGAAGCAAAAATCGTGGTAACTGCCCCAATTGACTCTGATGCATAGCTGCGTACCTGCTCAAGAATTATGGGGTTCTTCTTCTGAGGCATTATGCTGCTTGTGCCTGCGTAAGCCTCGTCAAGGTCGATGAATTTGAACTCATCACTTGACCATACTTGGATGTCCTCGGATAACCTGCTAAGGTTTGCCATGTGTATAGAGAGAGCAGAAGCAAACTCCATATAGTAATCCATCGATGCGACCCCATCATGGGTGTTCTCAATCAAACCATCACAGCCAAGAAGCTCCATGGTTCGCATACGATTCACAGGCCAACCCGTACCCGCGAAAGCGGCTCCACCTAGCGGGGAAAGATTGGTTCGCTTATAGACATCCTCTAAGCGTTCAATAGTTCTGGACGCAGCCTCGACGTGACCCATGATGTAATGCCCCAGAGTGATGGGTTGAGCTTGTCTCCAGTGAGTATAACCAGGCATAATGGTCTCGATGTTTGCTTCTGCTGCCTCAATGAGTTTTTTACGGTACTCTATTACCGCCTTGATTACTCTGTTTAATTGGTCCCTGTAGTACAATCTTCGCTTGGTATGGGCAAGGTCGTTTCGACTTCTACCAATATGCATCTTTCCACCAACCTCACCTATCTTCTTGATTAAAGCAGTCTCAGTAGACATGTAGTTGACTAACTTATGGTCACCACTAGCTTCCCTCTCGACTTCTTTTATACCCTCTATGATAGCAGTTGCTTCTTCTGGTCTAATTATCGCTTCCTCACAGAGCATCACAGTGTGGACTCTATGGATGAGAATCTGAGCATAATAGCTAGCATTATCAAATCTCGTTGGGTTATTTCTCCAGTGACCTAACTCCACTAACTCTGGTGCTGTAGCCTTACTAGCGCGTCCAAAGCGTTCCCAGTCCTCTTTTTCTGGTTTAACCATTTATTACACTGAAGATATTGTATGAGTACGTGTATTAGAAACCAGTGAGCCAGCCATGAAAGACAAAAAAACTATCAGGGATCGATACGATGAATTAGGTGGCTCGCTCTACGATCTCAGATATACCGAAGAACAGAAAGCAAAATACGAATTAATCTTGGCTGAGCTAGGTCAACCAAATCTCTTACTGGATAACGGCTGTGGAACCGGACTACTCTTCCCCTTATTAGATCACGATACTATTGGCTTGGACATATCAAGCGGATTATTAGAGAAGGCAAAAGAGAGAACAGGCAATGGGCATTACTTGATTCAAGGTGATTCTGAGCACATACCACTGCGGGATTCTGTTTTTGATGCGATGATCTCTGTTACGGTGATTCAGAATCTCATAACCCCCGATAGGTTTCTAGAAGAGTCCGCGAGGGTATCCAAGCCTGGTTCCACCATTATAATTTCATCACTAAAAAGAGTCTATAGTAGAGAAGAAATTACTAGACTAATTGAAAGTGATGAATTAAGTGTAAATAAAATATTTACCAGTGAGAAGGTCAATGACTGGATAACTGTATCAACTAGAAATCAATAAAATAAGCTAAAAAACACCTCGTTTCAGAAAGTTTTTATAGTATGCACATCGCTCATAGATTAACTTCACAAACGGTGCAAACAATTTGGAACCAAGAATGAAACCATTAAACATACTCATAAAATCAAACGGAGCAAACATAGAAGTAGTGCTCAAAGGAAGAGGCAGCTACAGGGGCAAACTCATGAGAGCCGACGGCTACATGAACATGATGCTCAAGGGAGCCAAGGAATACGATAGAGACGGATTGATCGCAAGCTACGGTGACGTATTCATCAGGGGAAACAACGTCATGTACGTCTGTATCGAACCTAGAACACTGGCCCCAGGCGAGTAACTCTCCTTCTTAGAACACATTAATAATACCAATGCTTCTGAACATACAGAGAACCCAGATGAAACTAATAGTAGCAGTCACAGGGGCAAGTGGAATAATATACGCCGTGAGTTTTCTAAAAGCAGCTAAACAACATAAAATTGAGACCCATCTCATCATAACTGATTCAGCCAAGACCGTTGCAGGTCAAGAGATAGGTGATTCTAAACAATTAACTGCTCTCGCTAACCATGTCTATGATCCAGACGATATGTCTGTTGGAATAGCAAGTGGCAGCTACCCTGTCTATGGTATGGTGATAGTACCAGCTTCCATGAAGACCATCGCCGCTCTGGCGACTGGGTTCGCGGATAACCTTGTTACTAGGGCGGCTGATGTCCAGCTAAAAGAGAGAAGACCTCTAATCGTTGTTCCAAGAGAAACCCCACTACATACAGTTCATCTGGAGAACATGGCCAAGCTCAGCAGCCTTGGCGCGGTTATTCTCCCAGCGATGCCTGGGTTCTATCATAAACCCGAGAGCATCGATGATCTCGTTGAATTTATCGCAGGTAAGATACTTGATCAGCTTGGCGTCGAGAATAATCTGTACACTCGTTGGGGCTCAGCTTAACCCCTTCAATTCTTCATCCAACTGGTTGAGATAACGTAGCATAAACTTGTGGCGCTTTTCAGCTAGCTTTTTCGCTTCCTCTGTGTAGAGCAGGTCTTTGAGTTTGAAGAGCTTCTCGTGGAAATGATTGATGAATTCTTCTAGCGGTCGTTTATGTTCTACACCAAACTGGGCAGCTCTGTATGCACCGATCGCCCCCATAGCATCAAGCTTGTCCGCGTCACTTAGAATCTGGGCTTCAATGGTCTTGGCTTCTCCACCTGCTGAGAAGCTGTGAACCTCTATAGCGTGAACGATTTCATCGATTTTTTGATAACCATATTCTTGGAGTATCTCACGGGTCATGATGCCGCTGTGGTGTGCATGGTTATCATGTCCTCGTCCAATATCATGAAGGATGGCTGCAGGTATCAGTACATCCATATCAGCGTTCAATGTCTCTCCGAGAACCTTGCATAACTCAATAACTCGCTCTGTATGCTCGTAGCCATGACAGCCGATGTATTGTTGATGTTGTTTGGAGAGTTCTACTAGTTTCTCGTGCAATGGGCTTCACTGTGGCTCTATTGTTGATTCTCTTCCTATGTTGACTGATAAAACACCTTTGAAGCTGGTGATGAAACAATTAATTAGCTTGACCTTGTCACCGGGCTTAACCTTCTTGAGTTCCTCGATGGTATCATTCCAGACAGTCAAACCCATGCTTGCAGTATCGTCTTTGACCTCACACTCAACAAGGGTATGCTTCAGTCCACTATAGGTCTCAACTTCCCTTGGCTCACCTATAGACAGTATCTCCACCCATAGCTCAAGGTTTTCCATACCCGGACGAAGTTCATTCAGGTTCATCAAGCTCACGTCACGAGAGGGGGGCTTGCCTTATGATTGTTTTCATCGAATTACGGGACTTATTTGAGGGTTAGCGCATCTTTCTGTATAGTCGAGGGATTCTTTATGGAATAAGAATAAAACCTTGAAATCTATTTGATAAAGGATGAGTCCAAGCCACATCCTAGAGTGCCTCAACTGTGGAGAAGAATCGGTATCAGAGAATCCGGATATTGAGTGCAAAAAATGTGGAGGGCTTCTAGAATACAGACTCACACTGAATGAGGTAAAACTCAATGGAAACATGACCTTCTGGAAATACAAACCAGTATTACCAAAGGTCGCCCAAGTTGTGTCTCTCGGAGAAGGCGGTACACCACTCCAGAAAGCAGACAGACTCGCCGAGACCTTACACTTCAAAAACCTATACCTGAAGGATGAGACACGCAACCCTACGAATAGCTTCAAGGATAGATCAGCCGCCTTAATCATCAGCGACGCCAAGAGCAGGGGCTATGATAGCATAGTATGTGCCTCAAACGGTAATCATGGGGCATCCATCTCGGCATACGCAGCCAAAGAAGACATCCAATGCAACCTTGTGATCCCTAAAGGAGTGGACATGGGCAAGCTCGCTCAGATGCTCATGTATGATGCCAAAATTGTGCAGACAGGTGACAGTATTGAAGAGGCTATCACCCGTGCACGAGAGCTAGAGGCAGAAATGGACTGGTATCAAGCCACCACCGAGCTAAATCCCCTAAGCATCGAGGGTCTAAAGACCATAAGCTATGAACTTGTTGAGCAAAACGGTGTCCCTGATTATGTAATCTTGGCTATGGGTAGTGGAGCTACGTTACATGCCCTCTGGAAGGGCTTCAAGGAGATGGAACAACTCGGCATAATAGATCATAAACCAAGGATGGTCGGGGTGCAGGCAGAAGGATGCTCTCCCATCACTCAAGCCTATGAGAAAGGCAGTAAAGAGCCGATAAAGATTAAGAAAAGCGAGACTGAAGCATCAGCCATCAGGGTCGCCGAACCATTGTATGGGAAACTAGCCTTGAAGTCATTGAAAGAATCAGATGGTTTCGCCATCTCTGTATCTGATAATGAGATGATTGAGGCAGGGATGAGTATAGCTAGAAACGAGGGAATATTCGCTGAACCAGCCTCTTCTGCTCCCGTTGCCTCTCTACAAAAAAAAGTAATACACAATAGGATTGATCAGGACGCCAATATCGTATGTCTTGTTACCAGCAGCGGCTTGAAGACAGATGATATACTCAGAAACATCACAAAACGAAGGAAAAGCCCAAGGCTAGGCAGCAGACTAGCCACCAAGGAAAGAATACTGAGGATCATCAATCAAGGACCAAGCTATGGATACGCTATCTGGAAGACGCTGGGCGCAGACATGACCATAGGTGCCGTATACCAGCATCTCACAGACCTCGAAACCAAGGGACTCATAAAGGCGACTCAAAAAGGCAAACGCAAAGAGCTTGAAATCACTGAGCGGGGAAAACGAGCCCTCGAAGCCCTAGATGATCTACAATCACTACTTTAGCAGCTAGGGGGAGGGGGGGTCTGAAATCAGAGGCTAAAACAGTCCTCTTTCAATGAAACCAGCCCCAGAACAACCTAGAACAGATCTGAATATGTGTAAAAAAGTGGTAGAGTAACCGTCTTAAAGTGACGAAAACCGCGTTGGTAAGATTATTTTTCTGAAACCCCTGACACTATATTATAGTTTAAACTGGAATATTTTATATTATAGTTATAACTGTACATACCCATGGCATCACTAAACACACGACAAATAGCAGCCATCGGCGTAATGGGCGCACTAGCAACCATCGCCACCATGATGTTCGCATTCCCAATCCCCGCAACAAGCGGATACTTCAACCTAGGCGACGCAATCGTCATGACAACAGCATTAACCTTTGGACCAATTATCGGTGCACTCGCTGGAGGACTAGGCTCAGGACTAGCAGACCTACTTGGAGGCTGGTATACTTGGGTAATATTCACCACAGTAATCAAGGGTGCAGAAGGATATGTAGCAGGAAAACTAGCCGGACCAACAGAGGGACGAACACTCCAGAAAACCATCATAGCATGGATAGCCGGAGGTGCAGTAATGGTACTAGGATACTTCATAGTGCAAGTATTTATGTATGGTTTCGCTGCAGCTATGGTCGAAGCCCCATTCAACATGGTCCAGATGCTGGTAGCTGGCGTCGTAGGAATCCCAGTATCCATAGCCCTCAAAGACAGACTGGATATCATATAAACCACCACACCCTTTATTCTTTCTGTGTCATCCGCGGAGAAAGCAGCACAAGTACTACCGAGCTTGGAAAACTATGACCTAAGAGTACTCCAAGCCATAGAACTAGGAATGATACAGCACCAAATAGTACCCCACGATGAAGTACTGCGACTAAGCGGACTAAACATCAGAGAGATAGACCACAGGCTCGACATACTTTACAAGAACGAGCTCATCTACAGGGAAAGAGACCCTTACCTTGGCTATCTAATGAACTACAATGCATATGATCTTCTCGCATTAAACGCATTAGTAAAGGCAGAGGTTCTAGAATACCTTGGACCATCAATTGGCATTGGGAAAGAAGCAGATGTATTTGAAGGAGTTACACCAGACGAGAAAACAGTCGCAATAAAATTTCATAGATTGGGCAGAACAAGCTTCAGAGAGACAAGGCGCAAACGAGAATATCTATCAGACAGGCGCCACACATCATGGCTCTACCAATCCAGGCTAGCAGCCGAGATCGAATACGAGGCACTCCAGAAGATGCATAAGGCTGGAGTACAGGTACCTGAACCCATACACCAGAACCGCCACACCATCGTGATGCAGTACATAGAAAGCACCCAGCTATCAGACATCATCAGCCTAGAAGAACCAGAAATATTCCTAGACGAGATACTGGAAAACATGAAAAAAGCCTACAAAGCAGGAGTTATTCATAGCGATCTCAGCGAGTATAATGTCTTGATTGATGAGAAAACACAGATCTGGATAATAGACTGGCCTCAATTCATATCCTCAGACCACCCGAATGCAGAGGAAATACTCGAACGCGACATAGGAAACATCGCATATTTTTTTGAGAGAAAACACGGCACAAAGATGAGCCGCGAAGAAGCAATAAACTATGTAAAGAATTAGGAGAGGGTTATCTTGACATCAAGAGCGCTGACACCCTTACCCTCATCATACACGAAGATAGGGTTAATATCAAGGTCCTTCAACTCCGGGAAATCCCAGACAAGATGACCCACACGCAAAATAGCCTCACGAATACCATCGATATCAGCCGGAGCCTCACCCCTCACACCCTTCAACAGTGAATAGGAACGAGTCTCCTCCATCATCTCCTGAGCCTCACGCTCATTCATAGGAGCCAATCTGAAGGCTACATCCTTCAAGAAGTTCACGTAGATTCCACCTAACCCGAACATAACCATGGGTCCAAACTGGGGGTCTCTGCTCATACCGATGATCATCTCACGACCACGTGGAACCATCTTATCAACGGTAATCCCATAAATCTTGGCCAATGGCTGGGCTTTCCTGCTCTTTCTCATTATCTCCTCGAAGGCGATCCTTACCATTCTAGCGTTTGATAGATTGAGCTCAACTCCACCGATATCCGTCTTATGCATGATATCAGGGCTAACCACCTTCATAACCACAGGATAACCCATCTCTTCCGCATACTCAACAGCCTCATCAGCATTCGTAGCCAATCCGCTACCCGGCGCTGGGATACCATAAGCCTTTGCTACCTGTGCAGCCTCATGTGGGAACAAGACATTGCGACCATCCTCTTTGGCTCCATTAAATATTGCTTTGACCTTATCCCTGTCAATATCATCGAACACAGGGGGTTCAAGCTCTGGGAGTTTCAGATGTCTCGCGTATTGATATAGTGCATTAAGGGTCTTAATGCCCTTCTCGGGGAAATTATAACATGGGACCCCATTGTCTTTTAGATACTCAGAAGCATCAGCCACCCAGTCTCCACCCATAAACACACTAATAACCGGCTTTTCCGAGTATTTTTTTGATATTTCCACTAGATTTTTCGCTGTAGTCAAGCTATCAGTCATAGCCTGAGGAGTCAATAAAACAACAACAGAATGAACATTAGAATCCTTCAATGAAGCCTCAAGAGCAACAGCATAACGATCAGGCAAAGCATCACCCAGAATATCAACTGGGTTACCTGTTGCTGCTGCAGCGGGAAGATTCTCTTTGAGGTATTGTCGTGTCTCATCTGTCAATGAAGCCATTTTCATCTCCAGTTTCTCAATCAAGTCCGTTGATAATATACCGGGACCACCCGCATTAGTAACAATGGCAATGCCCTCGTCCTCTGGTAGGCTCTGCTCTGTGAAAGCAACAGCATAGTTGAATAGATCCTCCATACTCTCGCTAAGAATAACTCCCGCTTTATCGAATGCCTTCTGATAAGATAGGAAACTACCCACCAAGGCTCCGGTGTGGCTTCCAGCTGCTTTTGCTCCTGCGCTACTGGTTCCTCCTTTAACCACCATGATAGGTTTTTTCTTTACTACTTCTGAG
>CAZZFH010000088.1:0-1822 GCA_964653295.1 uncultured Candidatus Bathyarchaeia archaeon
CTTTTTGGTGGTGAGTTAATTGAAACATGTAATTTAGCAACACGCTGGCGCGCATTATAGGAGCTGAAGTTTAACGCATTTCGGACCCTTTTTGGTTTGAATCAGTGTGAAACTGACTCTATCACCTCGCTTTATCTCTTCAGCATTCGTGAACTGGCTTATGTGGAAAAACACCTCATCACCAGACTTAGTTTCAATGAATCCATATCCCTTATCCGAGAACCACTTACTGACAATCCCTTCTAATTTAATCTCCCACCCTTTACTGTTATTTAGCCCCTTGAACTTAAAAATCTCATCAAATAAAACTCAAATCTTACCATTCCGCGAGCCCATGAAATTATTTCGAGGTAAACTATGGTTACCCCCTCGCACGCTAATGATGAAGAAACGCCATCTAAGTGTTCCAGAACATGCTACCATTGATGTAATCACTGCGTTTTTGGTCGCTCCAGCTCTCCATACGAGAAAGATTACTCAGCCGATCAGCGAACTTTACCAGTACTGCCTTATGAAAGAGCAAGTTGTATTCTGTAGAGGGCAATAGATTAGGGAAAAAATTACCATCATCGCTGTGAGTTACCATCTTTACGATCTCAGCAATATTTGGTGTGAATATGCTTCTCAACTCATCGTAACTAGTATCTGTATCCTCAAGAATATCATGCAAAAGCCCTGCGCAGAGCACCTCTGTATCGTCAGAAACATCTATCAAAATCCCGTAAACCTGAACAATATGAGCGAAAAAATATGGTCTACCTTGGTCATCGAGCTGGTTCTTATGTCTCTCAGAAGCGAACTCGAGTGCCTTATCTACTTGCCATCGTTCAAGCGTATTTTTCATCATAATTAGTTAATATAGTTCAAGATGTAAAAGGAATATGCAATTCCACATTGTGCGGGCGCAGCAATATACATATCTTTAATACCAGCGCAAGTCTCATGTTCTGTATATTCAGAATGGTTAAGCTTTTTTTGAGTATAAAAAATCTAGAAGGAGTGAAATATATGAGTTATAGAGATAGACCCCAATATAGCAGGGGTCCTAGGGAGATGCATAATATTACATGCTCTGACTGTGGGAATGAGGCACAAGTGCCATTCAAGCCTACTGAAGGACGTGCTGTGTACTGTCGTGAATGTTTCCAAAAGCATAGGACATATTAGTAGTTTTAATATTTATTAAACTGAAATTATCTTTTTTTTTGTCTTTTATTTTTACGAATTCCATTGTTTGGGGCTTTTTTACTTCTTAGAGACTTGGGAATGACTGGATTACTGTTCCCCCCATTGTTAACGGCTATAATCCATTCGATTTGAGGATAAAATCATCGATTATTACTGTATCTTTCACCCACAGAAAATCAGTAAAGATTCATTAAACAGACCTGAGTTTATTACTTCACATGCGCGTCCACCTGTTTCATCCCCAGCAGCTGGGCTATCTTCAAGTAGCTCCTCTCCAAGGGATACTCAGGTTGCATGCTTAACCCAAAAGGTATCTTTCTCCCGGTCTTCTCCATATATCTTAACCCTTCCAGCATCCTCTCCATTTGGCAAGCAGGTATACTGAAGATCATCTTGTCATCCTCAGCCATAGCCCTCCACCTGTCCCCACCGCATGGAGTGCTGAGCCAGCACATCTTTCTCTTCATGGGGTAGACTATACTGTATACGCATGCGCTGTGACCGCCTATCTTTGATTCTACATCAAGACCATCCCTGTACGCGTGAGCTAACAGCATCAGGGTCATCTGAGCCGGGTTACAGTAGACAAGCACCACATCAGGATCGAAACCCGCCTTATCAAGAGGCGCCGATA
>CAZZFH010000088.1:1832-8209 GCA_964653295.1 uncultured Candidatus Bathyarchaeia archaeon
AACACCCCCACATACTCCCCGACCGGCAGCCTTGGAAACTCTTTCTGAGCCCACGCCTTCCCAGCCTCAAGATCAACCACATCTGAAGGATACCTGTTATTGCCTTCAAGGAAGTATTCCGGGGTCTCCTCCAACCCGAACCCCATAACAGGCTCTGGGCACCACATATCCTCCTTGAGCTGGGCTACCTTCATACCCCGCCTCCTGCTATAGCTGAACGCCTGACATGTGCTCAGGCTGTAACCCAAGTCTCTCTTAGGTCTGATCGCGTTCTCTGGTATCTCCTCTACCTTCTTGATGAGCTTTACAGCAAGCGGGTAGCTGTTAATCCTCAACTGTTTCTCTATCTGCTCCGATAACTCGACGTTTATACTCAACATGGTCAAGAGTAATATTGAGTATTATATAAGCCCAAATTACGACAAGGAAAGCATTTGATTCCACTTAGAGAACAATAAGGGTACTATCATGTCACCCTGAACAAAGTTGGTCAATTAATTCTTCAGACACCAGAAAGCTCTGCCTTAACCTATTTCATTAGCACATTTTAAGAATGTTCAACGGTTACTCATGTGGCATGGCAAACAACCAAGACAACCTCTTGAACATTGTAAGGGCTGCGATGGTTGTTTCAGCGAGTAATCTTGGAGACTCTCTTCTCTATGTCGCTCTTCCGCTTTTGCATTCCTCGTTTGGGCTGAGTATTGTTCATGTGGGAATATTATTGAGCGCTAATCGATTGGTGCGTTTTATCTCTAATACCTTCGCAGGATACGTGTATGGAAAAAAACCATTAAAATGGGTACTTGTCGCAGCCATAATAGCCGCTTTCTTCATCAACTTGAGCTATGGATACATTGAGGGGTTTCTGCCATTTCTACTAATGAGATTATGCTGGGGAATAACTTGGTCTTTCCTTAGACTGGGAGGCTACATCTCCGTTGTGTCTTTCTCCGATGAATTAAACAGGGGACGCTACATGGGCATCTACCAGTCTATCTCTAGTATAGGATTCCTCTCAGGTGGGTTAGTAGGAGGAATTCTCCTTGACTCTTGGGGCTACACATCAGCGAACCTGTTACTAGCTTTTGGAACATTTCTAGTAATCCCCATAGCCTTCACATTAAAAGATAAACAAACTACCAGTGAGCAAGAGCAAGTCACAAGATTGGATATTCAAACCCTAATTGGAAACTCTGAGCTTTTTCGAATTGGGGTAGGAATAATGATCACAAAGCTGTTTCTCGGTAGTTTAATTTCATCCACTCTTTCATTGTATCTATTAGATGTCTTTGGATCAGAGGGGGTTTCTCTACTAGGCAAGGAGGTAGGTATAGCATCCCTGACTGGTTTTCTTCTCTCGTTCAGAATTTTCACAAGGTTTCTATTAGTACCCGTCATTGGAGTATTATCTGATAAATTTGGTAGACATAGAACCATGTTTATCCTGTTTTTCTCTGGGTCCTTCAGCCTGTTAATGTTGATGCTAAGTCATTCACTCATAATGATTGCATTAGCCGTAATCCTTTCCTTCTTATCTGATGCAGGTCTCGGGGTTGTTATTGCTTCCAGAGTAAGTGATATGGTAAAAACAGATGGGTCTAATGGTCAGTATACTTTGAGTGCATTCACCAACTGGATTGATATAGGCACAGCTTTAGGTCCATTAGTAATATTCAGCCTAATTAGTAAGGTCTCATTCAACTCAATATTTGCTAGCGCATCAATGATCCTTCTACTATACGCAATAACATTCGTAAGGCGATCCAACACAAGTTAAACAGTGTGAAGGAGGGCGCGGCAAATATTATATCCTTTTCAGATACCTCGATCTTCCTATGTCCAACTCCGTTTCTATCTACCAAAATCGGGTCAGGATTGGAGACCCCCACACAAACAGCGATACATCAACAAGGGTAAGCATGCTATTCAGTATCTATGACGCACTAGTCCAGAGGGATGGTATCGGAACATTCAAGCCTGGTTTGGCTGAGAGCTGGAGAGTATCCAAGGATGCAAAGACTTGGGTATTCAACCTGAGAAAAGACGTTATTTTCCATAATGGAGAGAGACTCGTCGCAGAAGACGTTGTTGCAACGTTCAACCGATTCCGAGACCCATCGATGGAGGGGGAGGCTGGAACCAAGGGCGTCTACCCAAGCTACTTTGAGAAAACGGTTGCTTCTGCGCCTGATTCTCACATATTCAAATTGGAGTTGGAGTCCCCCATGTCTGATCTATTGGATGTGCTCATTGAGATGCCGATAGCTCCTAGGAGGCATCTTGATACTATTGAGGAGGATTTGACTGGCACTGGACCATACAAGTTGGAGGAAAGATCAGAAAACCGCCTCGTAATAACTGAAAACAAAGATTACTGGGGAGGAGAGGCACCCTACCAGACAGTAAACTGGTTCAAGGAAGACGACCCTCTACAGAGGCTTGAGGCGCTCAACCGGGGTGAGGCTGATCTTATCCCCGCGCTAAACGTCAAACTCCATGATCAAATTGGACCCGGCGCCAGCATTGTTGAGAAGGAAAGCAATGTTTGTATGATTTACTTCTTTAACGCCCAGAAAGGACCATGCATGGATAAACGGGTCAGACAAGCACTCAACTATGGTATTGATAAGAAGAGACTCATCAAAGATGTACTGGAAGGCGCCGCATATCCACTGGAGAGCGTCTTCTCCCCGTTGAGCCTAGGATATGATCCAGATATTCCAGGCTATCCATTTAACCCTGATAAAGCAAGGAAATTACTTGAAAAAGCCGGATACGATAACGGGGTGAGGATTGTACTGAACAAGCCCTTCGGTGATGGATGGGGGACCAAGATACTATCGGAGAACCTGCGTGAGCAGTACAAGTTAATTGGAGTCGAATTGGAGATCAATTCTTATCCAGATGATACTCCCGGGGGATACAGTGATTTTGTCAAGTCAAAAGAGATAGATGATATGGCGTGGTTTGACTCAAGCCCACTTAGCACCTACAGGGTATGCCGGGAAAAACTCCACTCCAGATACAAGGGAGCATGGTGGGAGGGATACTCCAATACCAGAGTGGATAGCCTCGTAGATGAATCCGAGAGAACCCTTGACAGGGGGAAGAAAGAAGAGTTATTCAAAGGCGTGTACAGGGAGGCGTGGGAGGACCCCCCATGGTTGTATCTCTATAGACCAAGAATGTTCTGGGGAGTCAGTGATAAACTGAAAAAATGGAAACCCGCAATGGATGGTCTCACCTTTCCCTTCCATTTCCCCAACTAATCCAGTAATACTGTATCTAGGGGTAAAAGTGGACTATTTTATCAGGAGTGACCTTGACTGAGACAAAGTTCATGTGGTCAAACTTGGCTAACTCCCCTGATTCCACCTGATCCGAGTACTTCTCCGCTATCCATCCTCCAAATGCATCATAACCCCCATCAGGCACAAAGCCGAGCTCAGCCTTACCATAGACCAAAGCTACTTTGGTAGGAACATCCCCCTCACCTTGGATTATGAAAGACAGAGAGACATCGTTGTTGCGTCTTAGATTTGTTACTCTTCTGGATTTTTTTATCGATATGAAGTAAAACGCATTGTCCCGGTACCTGTACCATATTGGTATTGCGTGAATAGTACCATCCTTGTTGTAAGTGCAGAAAATGGTGGTGTATGCATCCTCGAATAAACCGATTATATCTTCTTGGGTCATTTTGTTACTACTCAAAACATCATCCCGTTATTGATTGGATAAACCTAATCAGGGCAGATTAAAAAACCAATGCACATGACTATGTTTGATCCCTGAGTTCTACACGTACTGTAAAATCATCTTTCATAATGGACGGTAACAGATGGGATAGAAACTGCTCCGCAGTGGCAGAATGAAGGTTTCCCTTGGTACTGATTAATACCCACTTACCATCTTCCTTGTACCATGTGTTCACTAATTTATCCTTGTGATAAATGTAGATAATACACTCATCATTCCTCATGCCTTGAACCCAAGTATACATATCGCTATATGTCAAATAGTTTCCTCAGCTAGAGATACACTTTATTGGCTAAGATATTGAGTGTTTTTTCCCGATTCTCGCATAATGAGCCGTATCATTAAGGCGCTCGATCCTCCTTTCACGATTTTCAGTAGAATCAAGCACGGTAACAGAAGTATTGGCGACCCCAAACCCAACCCGGTAATAATCAGGCAAAGGTGAACCAATCCACCACCTAATAATATTCTGAATAGTACCCCCATGACTCACAATAACTACTCTTTCTTCACTCTCAACCAGTTTATCCATGAAGCCGCTAACCCGTTTATAGAACTCTCCAGCACTCTCTGCCTCAGGGAACGGTCTCCAATCCAGAGGAGGTTCAGTAACATCGTGAAGAAGTTTTTGGGCTTCCACTTGACTCATCCCAGAGACTATTCCCGGGTTATGCTCCCTAAGCTCAACAGCATAACTTGGGGTTTTACCCAGCTTTTCGCAGATTATTTCCGCTGTCTGTTTGGCTCGCATAAGATCACTGGAGTATACAGTGTAGTCTTCTTTCAGTTCCTCGTTTAGTCTATCTGCTACTGCTTGTGCTTGTTGTATGCCAAGTTCGGTTAGTTTAAGATCGGACCAGCCGCCAAGTAGGTCGCGGAGATTGTTTTCGCCCTGTCCATGTCTAATGATTATTATCTGTGTCAAATCAGACTACTCAGAAGTTTGTATTGCCTTTATCTTATCGATGAAAGCAGAGACTGTTGACTCGAACTCTGTACTTATCTTTGACCCCTGCAACGAGCTCTCAACCAGCGGAGGCTTACCAAGAATCTCATATATCTCGGCTAACGCTTTCTCGACATCACCGCTATCATTGGAGAGAAAAACAGCCGTCCTCTCAAGTTTTTCCTTATTCTTAACCATGTAACCCCTCATGGGAGCCGAGACCGCCCCAGACCATATTGGACTAGCCAATATAACCAGATCATAGCCACTTGGATCAAACTTGGATGGGTTTATCTCAGCTACTTCCCTGCGGGAGTTCTGACCACCGCTGCGTAGCCATCCAAGTATTCCTTTCCTGTTTGTGGGCTCGCTGATTAGCTCCATGTCACCCCCAAGGGACTCGTGGATCTTCTTTACAACTCTCTCGGTGTTCCCAGAGCGGGTATAATATACAGTTAAAATATTCAAAATAGTGACACTCCCCTAAACCACATGCATCAAAGAATAAAAAGTTGGCATCTATAAATCAGAGACTAGTCAAGGAGAAGATTCCCTCGGCGTCTCAGGGAAAGCACATATCACGGGATAGAAAAAAGATTTACCTGTGAGTTATTGATGAATAATGGATTACAGGGTGGAGAAAATGAAGTTCAGCATAACAGTACCCCACGGCAAACCCGGACAACACACAGACTATAAAATGGTGAGAGAAGCCACACAAGAATGCGAAAAACTAGGATTCAACAGCATCTATATCGAGGACCACATGGTCCCAAGACCCAATACACCCTACCCTGAGAGAGATGAGTATGATCTCGATGTGCCATACCTCGAATGCTGGACACTGTTATCAGCCTTAGCAGTCGAGACGAAAAGGGTCAAGCTTGGTACATTCACCCTGTGCAACTCATTCAGGCAGCCCCCGTCTCTGCTAGCCAAGATGGCTTCAACCCTCGATAATATCTCAAATGGGAGACTGGTTTTCGGCATCGGAGCCGGATACAATGAATTGGAGTATAAGATGTATGGGGTACCCTATCCCCACAAATCCATACGATTGAGGCAGCTGGACGAAGCACTACAGATCATTAAGAAGATGTGGACTGAGGACCAACCCAGCTTCACAGGCAAATACTACCATATCGAGGACGCAATATGCAACCCCAAACCAGTCCAGAAACCATACCCCCAGATACTCGTAGGGGGAAGAGGCAGAAAGATAACCCTAGGAATAGTCGCTCGCCACGCGGACATCTGGAACTGGCCCCCAGCAGTCTATGTCACCCCAGAGATATACACAGAGTATCTGGGTCTCTTGGAGAAACACTGTGAACGAGCTGGTAGAAACATGAAGGATATCAGCCTATCCATGGGTGATGTCTGCCATATCAGGCAATCCAAGAGCCAGCTCAACAAAGAGATAGCCAAATACAAGCCAGACGAACTTACCATGAAGGACTATATGAATCATCTAATTGGCACACCAGACGAGTGCATCAAACGAGCAGAGCTATACCAAGACCTAGGGGTCTCAGAGTTCGTGCTAGAGGTACCCAGCCTAGGAATAGGGGAATTGACAGACCTAAACCTGTTAGCAAAAGAGGTAATGCCCTCCTTCTAAACCAGCATACGCATATTTATAATCTTAAACTGACAGAAACAGCTCCAT
>CAZZFH010000089.1:0-8173 GCA_964653295.1 uncultured Candidatus Bathyarchaeia archaeon
ACCCTAGCACAGTATGATATAGTGATTCCTTCTGAATCCATCGTTGCGGGCTTGGAGAATGTCTACTGGCCCGGGAGGCTTGAGGTTATTCACCGAGAACCCGTGGTGGTGCTGGACTGTGCAAAAGACGCTGAGGCTACAGAGGTTGTGAGAAAGACCATCCATGATGATCTGAATAATCGCAGGATAATCGCCGTAGTCAGCATCTCCTCCGATAAGAACATAGAGGGCATGATAGAACACATCTCGGATATCGCAGACCACTTCATCTTGACAAAACATAGTGTCACGTATCGGGCAACAGAGCCCGAGAGGCTCATTCAAGAGATTGAGAAGTATCACAAATCCTATGAGGTTTATCTTGAACGTGAAGAGGCTTTCAGGCACGCGGTCGAGATAGCGGGTCCAGATGATATGATACTTGTTATAGGCTCGGTATATCTTGCGGGAGACGCTAGGTCCTATTATGCTCGCTTATTCTCTGAGTAAACACCCGTACCATGTTATACGCCTCAGAGTTGATCAATCTTCTCAGATTTGAGACCCTTTTCTTGATGTGTTTGGAGTATTCTTTTTGATTTACTAGTGCTTTTTTGGCTAATTCATAGAGTGTATCGAGTCCATGTACTGTGTTTGATAGGTATTCTGGGGAGTTCATACGCTCCATGAAGCCTTGTATCTTGATATCATAGTCAATACTGACGAATGGGGTGGACTGTATTGCTGCAAGAATTAAGCTGTGCAGTCTTAAGCCTACCACTAGGGTAGAGGCGCCAATTTCCAGCAGAGCCTCTGTTGTGTCTTTTGGGCGAGGCAGTACCTCTGCTTCACTGCGCATTAGGTTCCTTATTACACGTATCTCGTCCCTGTCATCATCAGGGGCTACACGGTGAAAAGGCATGAAAGAAACCCGATATCCATCCTTTATCAGACGGTCTGCGGCTAATGCTTGCATGTGACGTATTCTGTTTATCGTCGCTCTATCAGTCTCTTGATGAAAGAGTACCTTATGGTTCTCGGTCAGCCTTCTTGGGCAGAATAATATGTGATCCGTTTCTTTTTTTGATTTGACTGGGTCAAGCATCAATGCGCTGTCCCCAGTGACAGTGATGGGCTTGGCCAGCTTGCCTGATAATGATTGCAGAATTTGTTTAGATATCGCGTCACGAGTACTGATGATTGCGGTGTTCTTCAGTAGTATACGGGTGATCTCGCGTCCCCGCAAAGTGGTGATAGGTTTACTTCCCACCCCAAAGCAGTAGACTTTCCTTGCGCTCAAGGCAGGTAACCCCAAATGGATGATTCTGGATAGATGTCCATAATCATAGAATGGTGTTCCCCCTGTCAGAAGGTGGGCGTCAGTCTTCTTGAATAATTTGAGGTATCTTTCTCGGTTCCTTAGCAGGGTTCTTGGGCTCTCGATCTTTTCACCCCTTACTCCTGTGTGTTCATAGGTATACTCTGGGTTGATTGATAATGCTGTGAGATTGGCTTCGGGGAGTCTCCTCTTGATTATCTGATCTACTCCTTGGAGTATCGCCTCGTCTCCAAGGTTTCCAGACCCGAACCATCCACCATAAACCAGTATATTCAATCCAATGCCTCGATCTTCTCATACTCTGCCATATGCAGGTCAACCACCCTATCCACCTCATAGACCTCCTCCACATGCCTCCTGCCATCAATGCCTTTCTTACGCCATTCGTTTGAGGATTGAAGCCAGTCAAATCCTGAATCAAAATCATCATCCTGAACATGATACCCATATTTCGACACCAAGTCATCGGGGTTCTCACCACTAATTATTGGGGTCTTGGATGCGAGGGCTTCGAGGAAGCTTATCGGCAGGGCTTCCCTTATACTGGTGTTCAGGAGCACCCATGATTTTCCCAGAATCTCCTGTTTCTCTGACTCAGAGACAAAGCCCGTTAACCATAGATTAGGAAGATGGGCGTATTTTTCCCTCAGAGTTCCATCTTTTTCTATGTTGTGGCTTTTCCCCATTGCTATAAAGTCTATTTCAGGGTATCGTTCAGCTAGGTTGAAGAATATCTCAACCCGTTTCTGGGGGTCCCAACGGGCTAGAAAGCATACAGTGGGTTCCTCGGCTTTTTCGATGGTGGTGATCGGTACTGGGACTGGGTTGGGAAGAAACAGGGGATCAGTGTCTAGGTTATAAAGCCTTACTGCTTTTGGTATCAAGAAATATGCCTGACTATAGAGGGCATCCATTTTTCTACATGAATCAGCGAGGAACCTGATCTCAGCCTCCACCCTTAACTGATGAACAATGGTACCATACTTGGGTTCCACCATAGCGATTCTCTTCCACTCCGCCCGGTCGTAAGGGTCTTGAAACGTTAACACGTGTTTTTTATCTGGACAAGCAGCCTGAGCCACATAGCTATTGTAACTGATGGCTTGACTATGATAGATGTCCGCGTCTGCTATTCGGTAATATCTCATCGACTCTTTTCTCGCCCATAACGACGTTATCCCAGCTTGATGGGGTGGATATCCATAGACCTTGATCCCATCTAGCCATTCCTCCTCTCCTTGACCCTGTCTCCTCTGAGTAACCACCGAAACATCAACACCTTCCTCCGCCAGCTTCTTCCCGAGCATCCAAGTGAGGTACCCAAATCCCCCGTATACTCCCCAGTGGAATATTTCAGGTGATACAAAACATACCTTCAAAGCCGATCAACTTTGTTAACCCTTATATCTTTAAACTGTTAAAAATATTTGAATATTGGGGGTAATATGTCTCAGACCGCCAGCATCGTAGTCCCTATCTATAATGAGGAGGCTATCCTAGAAGCGAACACCTTAACTCTTCTTGATTTTGTTGAATCTGTTTTGACCGATTTTGAGCTTCTGCTCGTTGAGAATGGTAGCCTCGACCGGACTGCACAGTACGCTGAAAAGATGGCGTCGGCTTACCCTAAAGTCAAGAGCATCAGCTTGCCCGAGCCAAACCTCGGAGAGGCGATAAAGACTGGGGTCTCGGCAGCTGTGTTTGATAAGGTGGTGTATTTTCCCATTGATCTATCTGTTAATCTCAGCTTCATACCTGAGAGCATTGGTTTACTGGATTTCCATGAGATTGTTATCGGTAGCAAGAAACTGAGAAATGCCCAAGACCTGAGACCGATGAAGAGACGTATCGCAAGCATAGGCTATCACCACGCAGTAAAGATCTTGTTTGGGACTGATATATCCGACACAACATGTGTTAAGGCGTACAGACGGGATGTTGCCCTCGAGTTAATGCGGCTTGTTCCTTCGAGTAGTAGCGTATTCGAGACAGAGGTTCTATTGGAGGCACAAAAAAGGGATTTTAGTATTGTGCAGATTCCCGTAGAAGTTCATGACCTTCGCGGGGGGCGTCTTCCCCTCAAGTTTAAGATTGCTTCCAAAGGTCAGGATCTATTGTCGTTGAGGTTGGATCTCCTTTCAATGCTTTTTGGGGGTATCCTGTTTCTTACTGGGATAGTCTGTATCTCTTATCTTTCGATACAGAAGCTTTTTTTCAATAGGGAGGGCTTTTTGAATCCTTACAGTTTTCTCATCTCGATGCTTCTGGTGTTATTTGGAGCTCAAGGGATAGCATATGGGCTATTTGCACGGCTGTTTCTTCAGCTTAGAAAAGAACTGGTTTTGACGAAATCGATGCAGGATACTAGAAACGTTTTCAAGGAAGAAACAAAATAGGTCCAATACTAAGTGATAGTGATGTTCGAGGGCTATACAGAGTTTATAATGAATGAGGGCTACAGGTTCGCGCTCTCACTCGTTGTGGTGGTGATAATATATGTACTCTACAAGGCAATCATGGGTTTCATAAAGAAACGAGGCAAGAAACTCGAGTTAGAGGCTCATGTCATCAACATTCTACGGCTAATGGTGAGGGTAGTTGCCCTCATCGTTGCATTCACTTCTATACTCACCATCTTTGAGGTACCCTCAGACCTTTTTGTTGGTACAGGTGCCTTGCTTGGGGCGGCCTTAGGTTTCGGCTCCAGCCAGACGATAAACAATATTGTGGCAGGTTTCTATGTTCTCGTTAGCCAGCCCTTCAAGGTTAAGGACTATGTAAAGATCGGTGACCTTGAGGGTCAGGTGGAGGAGATTAGCATCAATTATACCAGCCTATATACTCCGACGTTTAATCTTCTCAAGGTTCCAAACACGCAGGTCATGAACAGCAGGATATTGAACCTTACCCATGAGGGAGTAATCAAGTACACATTCACAATCGGCTTTAGTCAGGATTACACCGAGATCGATGTCACAGAGAAGGTGATCAAGCCAGCCATAGCGGAGTTCTGTGATATTCACTGTGATCTGGGGCTCCGTTCACCAGAAGCTTATCTTGACTCAGCCAACCGTTTGGAGAAGATATACCTCTTCAGGCTCTTCATACCAAAGGGAGACGCCAAGACCCTCTACATTCATCAACCAGAGTTCATCCAGATAGTGATGAGACACTTCGACAAACTCAAGGCTGGCAAATAGCCCGCCTCGAAACTTTCTTATTCCCACCGGTGTACCCTGATAGAAATATTCTGGTGAGACTCGATGGTAAAACCAATTTGGATATCAAGAGACTTTACGGCTTGCACCGGTTGCAGACGATGCGAGCTAGCATGTAGTATGCATCATGAGGGCTGGATGTGGCCCGAGGCAAGCAGGGTAAGGGTCTTCATGCCCTTCCCCGGCGTTGAGGTGCCTCATCTATGCGCCCAATGTCAGGATTATCCCTGTATCGAGGCATGCCCCGTGGATGCATTATCCAGTGACCCCGATACTGGGGCAGTTATCGTAGACAGAGATGCTTGTATCAGCTGTGGCGCATGCATCAGGGCATGCCCCGGCACTGTACCCTATCTTCACCCCAAGGACAACAAGGCGACCATATGTGATCTATGTGGCGGGGAGCCCAAGTGCGTCGAGGTATGTACAGAGGCAGGATACAATGCCCTCACTATAGTAAATGAGGGACCGAGTATCCACAGGAAACTATACAGTAGAAATCCCTACGAGACGGCGAAAGACTTGGCTGTGAATCTCTTCGGTGAGAAGGGAGAGGAGGTTATAGAATGACCCCCGGTGGATACGCTGGAAAATGGCTGGACATAGACCTAACCCGCGGTAAGATTGACGATATCACATTCTCAGACAAGATGCTTGAGCAGTATTTTGGTGGTAGAGGAATGGCTACCAAGATACTCTGGGATCGACTTGGATCCAAGTGGGCTGGTACCGACGCCTACTCTCCAGAAAATCTATTGATATTCGCCACAGGACCCATGACTGGGATCTATCCCGGTGCAAGGATCTGTGTCAGCGGAAAGAGCCCGGCAAGCAATGGAGTAGTAGGTAGTTCGGCTGCAACAGAGTTCGCTGTAGAGATCAAGAACGCTGGATATGATGGGATCATTATTTCTGGTAAATCTGAGAAACCAGTCTATCTCTTGGTGACTGATGATGGCGCAGAACTCAGGGACGCTACTCACCTTTGGGGGCTAGACGGAGAAAAGACGCTGATCAAGCTAAACAAGGAGATAATTGATGAGCTTACAAAGCGCAATCCAAACGTCGGCCTCTGGAAGGAACCCGGAACCATGTACATCGGTCCCGCTGGAGAAAACATGGTTAGAAACGCCTGTATAATGACCAAGTTGTGTCACGCAGCAGGATACGGTGGCTATGGGGGTTTGATGGGAAGCAAGAACCTCAAAGCAGTAGCAGTCAAGAGTAGGGGTAAATTCCCGGAAGTGGATGCCCCTGAGACTGTGAAGGTACTCTGGGATAAGGCTCACAAGGAGTTGATGAAAGTAAGCCGGTTCCGCAGATGGGGAACAGGATGGCTCGGATATGGGGCAGGTGCAGAGACTAGCAGCGAGCCTATTCGAAACTGGCAGGAGGAGTGGCATGACGAGGCTTCTATGGGTGTAATTCGTTATGAGAATAGGTACTGGGTCAAGAAGAAGTGGTCCGACTTTAACTGCACACTAGGCTGCATGAAGGTTAGCTGTATAAAGTCTGGTAGATGGAAGGGAGACATTACTGATGTTCCTGACTATGAGTTGCAGGCTTATTGTGGCACCAACTTGGGCATATTTGATGCTGGTAATAATGTTCACTTAAGTACATTGATGGATAAGCTTGGACACAGTGGTATCAACGGGCCAAACACCTTGGGCTATGCCGCAGAACTCTATCAGCGAGGCATATTAACAGAGGAGGATATTGGCTTCAAGCTGGAGTGGGGAGACACCGAGGCTTTCGATAAACTAGCTCACATGATGGCTTATCGTGAGGGCATAGGAGATGTCCTTGCTGAGGGTACCTACAGGGCTGCGTTGAAGATCGCTGAGATGAAGGGTCTCGATCCAAGTGAGACATTAAAGTACGCTATCCAAATCAAAGGCATCGAGATAGGAGCCCATGGCACACGAAGCGACAAGGATTATACCCATGACATGAACTATGCTGCGAGCGTCCAAGGTGGCGACCACACATCTGTTGTAACTGATGGTTATAGTGACATGAGTGGCGCATTATTCTTTGACTCAGCTGTATACTGTACATTCACAAGCCGGGGTCCAAGTCAGCAACTCCAGTTTGATTTTGCGAAAGCCGTCACAGGTTTCCCGATAACAATAGAGTCATGGAGAAGAGTGAATGGTCCAAGGATTATTACTCTGCAGAAGGCGCTTCTTCTCCTTGGTGGACCTGATGCCACATGGGAGCCACTGAAAGATGATGATAACCCAGAGCGGTTCTATGAGCCACTGCCCACGGGGCCCTATAAGGGGGAGGTTACTGATCGAGAACGTGTGGATGTGAAAATCCAAGCGTATTTTGATACACTGGGTTGGGATGAGCGAGGTATACCCAAGAAGGAGACTCTGGATAAGCTCGATATATCTGATGTTGAGCCTTATATGGTCAAGCTTCGTAGGTAGTGGTTCCCCCTCCTACGATATGTTTTTCTCAACATTTCGTAGTTTTTTTACGGTTTCCACATAGTTTTATACCATCTAGTAGCTTATTTTGTAGATAATTCTGGTGAATCAATTGAGTAAACCAATATGGATATCAAGAGACTATGCCGCATGCAGCGGATGCAGACGATGCGAGTTAGCTTGCAGCATGCATCATGAGGGCTGGATGTGGCCCGAGGCAAGCAGGGTAAGGGTCTTCATGCCCTTCCCCGGTGTGGAAGTACCTCACCTCTGCTCTCAGTGTCAAGATTACCCTTGTATTGAGGCGTGTCCTGTAGATGCATTGAGCAAGGATGAGGATACAGGAGCAGTCATCACCGACAGGGAAGCCTGTACTAGTTGTGGTGCATGTATAACGGCGTGCCCAGGTACGGTGCCCTATTTGCATCCCAAGGATAACAAGGCAGTGATCTGTGATCTCTGCGGAGGAGAACCAAAATGTGTCGAGGTATGCACCGAGGCAGGATACAACGCATTAACTATTGTTAATGAGGGTCCGAGCATCCATAGGAAGCTGTATAGTAGGCACCCTGTGGAGACCGCTAAGGACTTGGCGGTGAATTTTTTCGGTGAGAAGGGAGAGGAGGTTATAGAATGACTCCAGGTGGATACGCGGAAAAGTGGCTAGAAGTAGATCTAAGCAAAGATAAGATCGAGGAAGTAGTGTACAGCGACAAGATGCTTCGCCAATACTTTGGCGGCAGAGGCCTCGCAGCTAAAGTTCTTTGGGATAAGGTCGGCTCAAAATGGGCTGAATTAGACCCACTTGAACCCGAGAACCCGTTGATGGTTTATACGGGACCCATGACAGGCATCTACCCTGGTAGCAGGATATGTGTCAGCGGTAAGAGCCCAGTAAGCATGGGCACTGTTGGTTCGACTGCAGCTACTGAGTTCGCTAATGAGATAAAGCAAGCAGGCTACAACGGGGTTACTTTTGTCGGTAAATCAGACAAACCCGTCTATCTGTTGATCACTGATGATGGAGCAGAGCTTAGAGACGCGAGCCACCTATGGGGACTGGATGGAGAAAAGACGCTAATCAAGCTCAACAAGGAGGTCACTGAGGAGCTAACCAAGCGTAAGCCGGAAGTGGGTCTCTGGAAGGAACCTGGGATGATATACATCGGACCAGCAGGCGAGAACCTCGTCAGGAACGC
>CAZZFH010000090.1:0-8031 GCA_964653295.1 uncultured Candidatus Bathyarchaeia archaeon
TGAGGCTGGCAAGCTCATCGCCGAGAAATCCAACATCGTAATGGGGTTAGCCTTGATGGAGAACGCCCACCACCACACAGCCATGATCAAAGCGCTTCACCCTGAGGAGTTCTATAATGAAGAGCTGGTGTTATTGGAGAAGGCAAAGGACATGCTTCCAAGGCTCCCATTCAAGGATATTGATGTCCTGGTGGTTGAGGAGATCGGGAAGAACATCAGTGGGGTCGGCATGGATACCAACGTCACTGGGAAATTCTGGATGCCCAACGAGCATGACCCAAGGGCACCAGAGATCAAAAAGATAGCAGTACTGGACCTAACCGAGGAAACCCATGGAAACGCCATAGGACTAGGATTAGCCGATGTAACCACGAGAAGAGCCTTCGAGAAAATAGACCACCATCAAACCTACGTCAACTGCCTAACACAGGGAAGTGGTGAGACAGGCAAGATACCACCATATCTGGCTAATGATAGGGATGCTATAGCGACCGCCATCAGGATCAGTGGACCAATCGCTCCAAGAGACGCCCGGGTGATACGCATCAAGAACACTCAAGAGCTTGACACCATCTACATCAGCGAAGCCCTCGTAAAGAACCTCCAGAACGACCCAGAGCTCCAGAAACACCTCAAAGTGGTGGATCAACTCAAAGAAATGCAGTTCGACGTAATGGGATACCTAGCTAGATAAAAAAGGGTGGAGAATTTTTCTCCTAATAATTCTCTGGCATGATCTCATAGTATGCTTGGGCGTGCTGGCAGGCTGGGCATAGCTCTGGGGCTTCCTTACCGTGATGGATGTATCCACAGTTCAGGCAGTGCCACTTCACTTCCTTATCACGCTTAAAGACAGTCCCATTCTCGATATTAGCCAATAGTTTTCTGTATCGTTTCTCGTGCTCTTCCTCGACCTCAGCGATCTCGGTGTAGCTCTCAGCAATATCATCAAAGCCTTCCTCTTTTGCAGTCTTGGCGAAGTCTGGGTATAGTACGCCCCATTCTTCTTTCTCGCCCTCGGCTGCTGCCAATAGGTTCTCAGCCGTTGTACCGATCTTTCCTGCTGGGTACTCTGCTGTGATCTCTACCATGCCTCCTTCTAGGTATTTGAAGAAGACTTCTGCGTGTTCTTTCTCGTTGGCTGCGGTCTCCTCAAATATTCTCTGGATCTGGACATAGCCCTCTTTTCTGGCTACGCTGGCAAAGAATGTGTATCTGTTTCGTGCTTGGCTCTCCCCTGCGAATGATTTGAGGAGGTTCTTCTCTGTTTTGGATCCCTTCATATTCATCTTAGAACACTCTTAGGTTGGGCTAAGAAATAAAAAAGGTAATGGTTAATCCCTAAAAGCCGGGGGAACGGGAATCTCTTTCCATCTACGGATGAACTCAGCTATAAACTCGACACGTTCTTCTAGCCTCGCCTTGTACTCCTCCGGATCAGCATCCAATGGACTACCCCAGCCATATACCCCATCCTCACTGAAGTCATCGGTATCAGGCTCGGCGCAAGCCCCGAAAACCTGCGAGACAAGCTCCCAGTCTTCCCTGTCCGGGTCTCGCATCTCTTTGAGTTTCTTGCTCATGTTGTTGCTGGGCTTCCAGTCCTCTAGCCTCCACATCTCCACAAGCTCCGGGAATAGCCCTAATGCTGTCCCGGTCTCGTTGGTGCCACTGTGGACATCCCAGTATCTTTGGCTTATCTCGGTTGCCTTCTTAACTAGCTCAGTGTTGCTTGGTCCACTAGGCACTGCAACCATTACACCGAACTCTCGTTTGGCTACTTGTGCAACAAGATTCATGGTGTTTGTGTTTCCACCGTGACCGTTAATCAAGACAAAGCGTTTGATACCATGGTATGCAAGTGATCCTATGGTGTCCATGAGGACGCCCATGAGGGTCTCCCAGCTAAATGTGATAGTTCCTGCGAATCCCATGTGGTGGGGGCTGTACCCGGGCCAACATGGATGTACACAGACGCTGTTGGACCGTGAGGCGACCTTATGGATTATCGCTTTCACAGCCAACGAGTCCATCCCCAATGGTAGGTGGGGTCCATGCTGTTCTATTGATCCTATCCCGATTACTACGACCGGGTTCTCTTCGTGTTCAAGCCAGTCCTCAAATGCGGGGCGGGTTAATTCGGTTATCCAGTACTTGGATAATACTCCTTTCTCAGACATGGATAAGACTTGATTATAGAAAGATAAAACATCACCCATACCCCTAAATCGACCACTGCTTGATCTAGGTTGATGATTACCATTGCATGGGTAATCGTGACACTGCTCCTAGTAGCGGTGTTTGCTGTTTTCACCCAGACAACCATTTTCGCCAAGCCCACAGGCACATATCAGACCAGTATTTTGGAAAAAGAGGAGAAACAGACAGTCATCTACACCGGAGTCTTCATCCCGATGAAACTCTATTACGTCAAGACGAACGAGAACAAGGAGATCCAAGTAGAGAGAAATCAATACAATCGACTGAGTATAGGCGAGACCGTAACCATAGCAAGCTACAGCAATGGCTTGCACAAGCTACAGGGCTAGGTCCTCTTCCTCATAAATAAAAACGGTCTCGATGGGCTCATTGAATGTGTGGGCTATCCGTGCCGCCAATAGGAGCGATGGATTGTAATCACCCTTCTCAACAAAGCTGATGGTCTCGCGTCTTACACCTACCAGTTTAGCGAGATCAGCCTGAGTATATCCCTCCCTTGCCCTGAACTCTTTGATCCTTGTCCTCATCACGCATTCTTCCCATAGTACATTCTCATCGCAATAAAGTAGACCGCTACTTGACCAAGCATCCCAATTATTACTATGCCCGGTGACCCTATGGTGGGTGTGGGCAACCAGGTGTTTGAGAGGAACTCGTACCAGAGCAACGCCAACCAGATATAGTTACCTATCTGGAACGCCGCTCTTCCTGCTTTCGCCTCAGCAAGTGTGCTCATCTCGTCCTTTACCACGAAGCCTTGCCTTTCATCTTCTTTCCTATCTAGGATTCCGCCAACGAATACGCCCCCAACTGCAATGATTACCGCTACATTGAGTCCGCTTAGGATGCCGAATGTGCTTGTCCCGAACTGCCATATTGTAATAGCTCCCGCAATTACTGCGATTACTGCGGTTGCTATGTTTCTTATCTGCATCTTATCCTTCTCCTGTTATGTTTACCATACATCATGTTAGGTATAACACACATTGTGTTATATAAACATAACGCCCGAGGGCTCTTAACACCCACAAGACACAAAAACACCAAACACCAAAAACAACCCATGCTCCGCATCAGATGGAACGGACACAGCTGCTTCACAATAACAGACGGCTCCACCACCATCATAACAGATCCACACGACGGAGCATCACTGAACCTACCCCCACCACCAACCGAGGCAGACGCAGTAACCATCAGCCACAGTCACGAGGACCACGCCAGCGGAGCAGACCTATACAATTGCCCAATCTATAAGGAGCCAATTGATACAACAGTTGGAACCGCAAAGCTCAGGGGTGTTGAATGCTGGCACGATGATCAGAGGGGCAAGCGTCTAGGCTCCAATATTGCATGGAACATTATAATGGAGGGTTTGCAGGTAACCCATCTCGGTGACTTGGGTCACTATTTGACTCCAGCTCAGATGTTCCAGATAGGCGTCCCCGATATATTGATGGTGAATACTGGCGCTGATATTGCATTATCCGAGGATAACATCACTTTGCTCAGCCCCAAGATAATCATCCCCATGCATTATTACACTCCGGGAATCGATTTTCCCTATTATCATATGAAAACGATACTGGATTTTACAGAGAAAAAACAGAACGTGGTGCAAGTTGAGAACCAGCACACCTATACACGAGACACGATCCCCTATCGACCAGAAATCCACGTATACAAGCCACCGAGAAAACAGAGATAAACACAGAATCCTAACAGTATCCTATGAAAGAACCCAAACTCATTGATATCGTTCAGGCAGCAGAACGCATCAAGCCATACATGAACCCATCCCCCCTCTTCACATATCCAACGCTCAACGATTACCTGGGATTCACGGCGTACATCAAACACGAGAACTATAACCCAACAGGAGCCTTCAAGATCAGGGGAGGCATCAATCTTATTAGCCAACTCGGACCCGAAGAGAAAAAAAGAGGCGTAATTACAGCCAGCACAGGGAATCATGGGCAGAGTATAGCGCTTGCATGCAAGATATTTGGTGTACAGGCTCATATCTGTGTCCCAGATGGGGCCAATCCAATCAAGGTAGCCGCTATCAGGATGCATGGGGCTACCATCCATGAGAAAGGCAAGGATTTTGATGAGGCTGTTGAGAACGGTAAACAGCTTGCTGAGAAGCATGGGTACAGGTTCATCAATAGCGGTAACGAGCCCAAACTCATAGCTGGGGTGGGAACCATCGGTCTCGAGATAATGCAACAGGAGCCAGACATAGATGTGGTTATCAGCCCAGTTGGTAGCGGAACCGGTGCAGGGGGAACCGCAACAGCAGTAAAATCATTGAACCCAGATGTGAAGACAATCTCGGTCCAAGCAGAGAAAGCCCCCAGCATATACATGAGCTACAAGAGCGGAAACCTAGAGTCAACACCCACTGCCGAGACCTTCGCTGACGGTTTAGCAACCCGGAACGCCTTCGAGCTACCCTTGGGGATACTGCGAAGCCACGTTGATGACTTTATATTGGTATCTGAGGCTGAGATGCGCCACGCGATCAAGCTCTACCTTGAACACTGCCACACCGTAGCAGAGGGGGCTGGAGCCGCTAGCCTAGCGGCAGCCGTCAAGCTCAAAGACAAGTTGAGTGACAAAAAGGTCGCATTGGTGCTTAGCGGTGGAAACATCACCTTTGAAGAGATACTCAAGTCAATCAAATCTGTTTGACCAAGATCTCCCTATCTATAGGGCTCTCCAAATCAGCGAACTCCTTGATAAATGGCAGGATCATCCTTAGATCATTTCCCCTGATTGAGACTGAGGCTCTTTCACATACTTTTCTACGCCCATTGAACGCGATACTTAACCCGGCAGCGCTCATCATATGGATATCATTGGCACCATCACCCACAGCCACACATCTATCTGGCTTAACCCCGAGCCAACTCGCGAGCCCGAGTAACTTCTCAGCCTTTCCCTTGGCTGTTACCACTGGTTCTGTGATACCACTAATGCAGCCGTTTTCAACCACGAAACGATTACAGCAGACAAACTCTATCCCCAGCAGACGAGCCACACGGTTGGCAAGTACATCGAATCCACCTGTAACCATGATGGGTATTCCCCCTAGACGTCTTACCTCAGACACTGTCTCCATGGCTCCGTTACTGAGGGAGAGGGTCTCGGCAACCAATCTAACTGTCTCAATGCTCATACCATGGACTAGCTCCATTCGCATACCTAGGGAAGTCCTGAAGTCCAGTTCTCCCCTCATCGCCTTATCCGTAATATCATCTAAGAGAGGCTTCCTCCCATTGCACTCCCCGAGTGCAGGAAAAAGCTCAGCATCAACCAAGGTTCCTTCTAAATCAAACGCTACTATCAAGAAAATTATCCTCCAAGGGATTATCTAGGCTTGATAGGCGAATTACAGTCCACTGGACTGAGATATACTACTGGAGCTGCACAGAATCCGCGCATATTGTTGATCCAGTATCATATCATTCACCTATCGATGTTCCGAGGATGCAAGAAACGTGGGATTCTGATAAAAGCTTATTGTGTAATATTTGGGTACACTCACCTCAGTCATTAAATTCTCAGAGACAAACTATCTACTATGCTTGAAGAGATCATCAAACAAGCCTCAGACGAGCTTCTAAGCCGCGAGAAGGCGCGTGACGAGGCATATGGCAGGGCACGCAAGGCGCGTACAATGAGCAAGCAAGCGATTCTACTGCTACATAGCGGCGAGACCGAGAAAGCGGAGGCGAACTTGATTGAAGCCAAAAAACTGCTTGGTGAATTAGATGGGTATACTGTTGATCACCCTGAGATCGCTTTCTATGACGCGGTCTCAGCTGCGAAACAGGAGTACTCGGAGGCAACTGTTCTCTACAGCTTGAACACAGGTGGCGGGTATCCTTCCCCAGAGATGCTCGGTGTCTCGTCAACGGATTATATCATGGGGCTCGCTGATGTTCCCGGTGAGCTACGGCGTCAGACCCTTGACTTGCTCAGGAAGGGTGATTTAGTTTCCGCTGAGAAGAATCTTGAAACCATGGAAGAGATATTTCTGAACCTGACCTCTGTGGAGGAGGTGAGTCTCTTCTTGAAGGGGCTTAGGCGTAAGCTTGATGTTACCCGAAACGTGAACGAACGCACAAGGGCAGAGCTTACCATTGAGGCAAGCCGTGAAAGACTCAGGCAGAAGCTCGCTGAGGTCAGTGAGAAGCTGCAGTAATCATCTATCCATGACGTTTTTTGGTACTGATTAGACGGCGTTTTTGCATACATTCGCATCATAAATAAGCTGTTCTGGGGCTGGTTTTAGGACTGGAGCCTATATTGTGGCTGGGATGGGTTGCCCCTCCCTCCCCCCTTTTTTGTGGGACGCTGGGCGGCGGATAATAATGAATTTCGGTAGTACATACTACCTTAATTCGAACGCTTCGAAGCTACGCACATCCGAGCCATACATCAAGGCTAGCTCTCTAACTGCTTTCGCACCCCTGTGACTGCCCATATAGGCACTGAACTGGATTCGCTCCCCTCCAGCCATTGATATTATCTCTCTTAGATTACTCCAGAATCTATGATGAGGCTGTTTCTCGATGAAATCATATAAAACTAGGTAAACGCCGTCGGGGGTTTCTTCGTCCTTATTGTCTTCAAGCAGTTTTGTGGCTGTGCTTTTTCGCCCCATTTCAATATCGGTAGTACATACTACCGAAATTAGCTGTGATGAGACACCATCCCATCCTATCAGGCTACAGGGTGAATCCTCTACGAAATATCGGTAGTTTATACTACCGAAATTGTATCAAAATCACGGCTACACACATAATAACGGTAGTTAATACTACCCAAATTCGTTCAAGTAGCTAAAAAACACGCCAATCATAGAATAAATTCACATATCATTTATATTACATCAAACCCATCACATTCTCGCTAGAAGGGAAGATTGAGACTATTGTGTCAAAACTCTTAACCAAAGATAACATAAGCCCTCTAGTCGATTCTATGGAAGTGAAAACATGACAGACCACACCATACAGATCTACGACACCATGACCCGGCGGAAACGCCCACTGAAACCAATAAACCCACCACACGTGACCATGTATGTCTGTGGCCCCACAGTCTACGGAGACCCCCACATAGGCAACATCCGAACCTTCACCAGCGGAGACCTCATCAGGCGCTGGCTAGAGTACCGGGGATACCTCGTCAAGTACGTCATGAACATCACAGACATCGAAGACAAGACTATCAGGGACAGCGGAAAAGCTGGTCAGAGCCTCAAGGAATTCACAGACCACTACACACAGGTCTTCTTCAGGGGCTTGGACCTGCTCAATATTAAACGAGCTACGGCTCATCCAAAAGCCACAGTATATGTGCCCCAGATGATTGACTTCATCAAATCCCTCAAGGAGCTGGGCTATGCCTATGATACAGAGGATGGCGTCTACTTCGACATCAGTAAATTCGAGGGGTATGGAAAACTCAGTGGCGTAGACACCTCGAAGGTAGAGCAAACCGAACGCGTAGCCTCAGATGAATACGATAAAGAGGATGCCCAAGACTTTGCCCTCTGGAAAAAAGCTACTCCTGAGGAACTCGAGCGAGGCATATACTTTGAATCACCATGGGGACGAGGCAGACCAGGATGGCACATCGAGTGCAGCGTAATGAGCAAAGAGCAGCTTGGTGAGACAGTAGATATTCACGCTGGGGGTGAGGACCTTGCGTTCCCCCATCACGAGAACGAGATCGCCCAGAGCGAGGAACTCACTGGGAAGCCCTTCGTTAACTACTGGATACACATGAGGCACCTGA
>CAZZFH010000091.1:0-8030 GCA_964653295.1 uncultured Candidatus Bathyarchaeia archaeon
GGAAGGGTTTCCGTGTCCCGGGTAAAAGAATTCAGCGTTGAGGGTTTTCAGGTGCTCTACGCTGGAATCTAGTGCTGATTGGTTATCTACGAGGGTAGTGACGCCTTCAACTGATCCATTGAAGATATCCCCCGAGAACAAATTCCCGGACGCGGTAAGGATGCTAATTGATCCTTTACTGTGCCCCGGGGTATGGAGAACAGTAGCGTCCAGCCCATATTCCTGGAGGCTTTGATTGTCCTCAAGCATGATGTCGGGTGTAAAGGTCTCGAAGTCGCCCAGTCCTGTGAGGTTCATTAAGAAACCTACGATTTTGATCATAAGGCTTGGCGAAGCATCCGCGAACATGCCACCCCCAGTTACCATATTCACATCACCAGAATGCATCGCTATCTTTGCGCCATACTTGTCTCGCAGATAAGAAGCGTTTCCAACGTGGTCAATGTGTCCATGGGTGATGATTATGAGTTTGAGTTCCCCGGGCTTACACCCGGCATCAATTAACGCGGTTTCAAGCTGTTTTCTCCGATTCTTGATACCCGTATCAATGAGAACATATCCGGTCTCGGTATGGATTAGGTAGCAGTTGGCGTCGAATAGGAACTTGAGCGAGATGTGTTGGATCTCCATGGGTCTTCTATGGATATGAAATTGTTTAAGTTTCCTCTGTTGAGAGGGAGATGGACGCCGATGATACCCACTTTTTTATTCAAAGGTGCCTTTGACCAGTACTTTACCGTCGTCAACCATCAAACGACCTTGGGCGAGAACCTTGTCAAGGGAAAAATCGCTTTCCAAGACCAATAGATCAGCGTCAAACCCCACATCTATCCTGCCTTTCCCCTCAAGCCCCAAGATATCTGCCGGGTTACAGGTGAAGAATCTCAATGCATCAGCTACAGAGAGAATGCCTGATTCAATTATCCCTCTTAGGGTTTCAATGATTATGGATACACTACTAACCCCGAGACCAGTTAACTCCCCAGCCGCATTAAACACACAATGAGACCCATTACCATCACTGCTAAAAGTAACCCTGCTGAGATCCACTCCGCTCTCAATCAGTTTTGAGACCACCTCTAAGGTAGCCTCTACACTTGATTCAGGATTAAGATCTATGGCGCCCCCTTGTTTCACAAAATCTATTCCCTGCTCCAACAACATTGGGTTTCTTGAGACATGCGTAGGATAGAACTGGTTGATGGGAATATTACCCCGCTCAACCAGACGATATATTGGGTTTAGTCCTTGTTCGCCATCCCCCATGTGAACGTGAACTATTCCTTTTTTTCCTCCTAGCATGCCACCGAAACGTGACTCTGAGCTAACGCGGGCAAACTCGTCCAGCGTGATATGGGAATCCCTGTGATCAGATATAGCAGTCTTAACGCCTACAACTTCCTTTAGGAAAGCTACATCCTTCTTGACGCTACCCGTGATAGTTGAAGCGGGATAATGAAAAGATCCAGTGTACATGTATGCAGTTATTCCCTCTAGACATAATCCACGAGTCTTTGCATATAATGCGTCCACAGACCTGCTGACATTATCAGTGCCAAGTATGCCTACTACAGTTGTTATCCCAACAGAGATAATGTCTGATAATTTTATCTCAGGAGTTCTGGTGGCTGGACCGCCTTCTCCGCCGCCGCCGAGGACGTGTACATGCGGGTCAATGAGACCGGGAAATACTTGTTTTCCAGCGGCATCAATCACGGATACTCCGAGACTATCAGGTAAGTCTATCTTATTTTCTATCGCTACAATCTGTTTTCCAACAATGAGGATGTCCTTGACTCCAATAGGATCAGGTGTATAGATATCTCCACCACGAACAAGAGTAAACACGGGTTTATCTGAAACCATAATCAAACAATACCCGTTATTCATATAAAACAATCAAATGAAAAGTTAGACCCGAGTCGTTCATCTATCAGTCATTTTTGATCTGGATAACAGGTAGAAGCCTTCGTTTAGATTAAATGCCATGAGGTGGCTGATAGAGGGATGACCATAGAAGCCATCACCTTCGACCTCTGGAACACCCTCGTACACAACAGAAACTACGGCGAATTCAGGCTCCCAGCCCTAGACAAGGTGCTAAGATCAAATGGAATCGAACTCAGTGAGGATGCTCTCCAAGAAGCCTATATGAGTGGCTTCAGATACAGCAGCCGGGTCATACCAGCCGAAGGCTATAGACATGTGGAGACCCAAGAGATAGTTGACAAAGTGCTGGAGACCGTTGGTTTTACTTCTCCCGAGACCCGATCGGAGATTGTCAGGGTCTATGAGGAAGCGTTTCTCTGTGATCCTCCCCGACTCAAGGATGGAGTCTTTGAGGCGTTGGATTGTATTAAGGACAGATACAGGATTGGTCTGATAAGCGTCACAGGGGTTAGTCCCGGAAGGTTGGTTCGGGATACCCTCAAGGATCAGGGCGTCTTGGATTATTTTGATGTATTGACCTTCAGCGACGAGGTGAAACTTGTGAAGCCTAATCCCGGGTTATTCACTGCGTGCCTCAATGTGCTGGATGTGGCTCCCGAGAACACAGTACATGTGGGTGATAGCTTCAAGAGCGATATTGTGGGTGCCATTGATGCGGGTATGCGGACAATCTGGGTCAAGACCCGTGAGCAGGTACAGAAGCCGGGCTATGTACCTGATATGGTTATCAGTAGCTTGGTTGAGTTTCCTGAGGCACTCAGAGCCTTGGAATGAATGCCCCTACGCATTCTTGGTAGCGCTTGTATTCTTCTCCGAATCGTTCTACAAGCAGCGCCTCTTCTCGTTTGGAGACCATATAGTAGCCGGGTATAGCCACCCATGGAGGCAGTGTGAACCAACGCTGCCAGAGTATGGTGATTCCAATAATCATCAACATATAAGCGAGATACGAAGGATGCCGCACCAAAGAATAAGGAGGATCGGTAATAAGCCGCTGGTTCTCGGGCATCGCCCAAGAGACAGCGTTTCTACCTCTCACAGCGACACTCCAAGCGTGAAGAACAGAGCCACAGAAAAACAAAGCGAGACCCAATCCTTGGATGGCTCCAATATTGAGAGAAAGGTTGCCTGTGACATTCAAAGCTATTAGCGCCAAGGTCTCGGCGAACAAGTATAATGAGCCAGAGACGGCTAATAGGAAGCCTGTGCTCATGGGGCTCTGGGATCGGTCTCCGCCTATAGAGCCCTTGTTTTTGAGTACATTTTGTAGGCTGATGCCCCAGAATATGATGAGTCCTAGTAGAATTATCATGATTGCTGGGGTCATGGTTTATTCTCTGTTTCTGTGGTTTAATGGGTTTGTGTGGTTAGTTTCTGGTAAAACATTAATATGTCAACCATTGATGGTTTACTGATGGTCTACACGGTGATATACCAAGCCGCCATAATGTATGGAGCAGTAGTAGGACTCCTCGCATTAGGGTTTAGGATAACACATGAGACATCAGGATACATGAACCTAGGACACAGCATAAACCTTGGAGTAGGGATGACCGTCGGATTCTTAACAATCCAGCAGCTTGACCTAAATCCCATATTTGGGTTACTACCAGCCTTCATTATTACTGGTGCTTTCAACGCGCTGATCTACCTGATGTTTTATCACCGAATGGAGAAAAAGAATTACTCTGAAGCCTTAATCTCCTTATTTGGACTCGTATTGGTCTTTCTAAGCGAACCCATACTAGTTGTTCTAGAATACGTGATGCGTCTAAACTTGGTCTCAGATTATTGGTGTGGTTCGGTTAGTGAGTATAGTTTCTCTACTCCTCATTTTCACTACTGGGTTCCAAAGGTTTGGAATCTTAGGGGCGGTTTCATAGAAATGACTCTCGTTTTCATTGTATTCATTGCGGTCTCAAGATGGATATATAATGACATTAGGGGCTCCATGGCTAGAGCTCTAGCTGAGAACCCAAGCCTTTTGGAAGTGTCAGGGGTAAACACCCTGCGGTTAAAAACGGTGATTTGGTTTATCGCTGGGGGATTAGGTGGAATAGCGGGACAGCTTTCACCGTATGTTTTGAAGGGTGAGATGGGACGAGATGTGGGTCTATATTTCATTCCAATGATTATTGGTTCGATAATTGCAGAAGAAAGAGAACCATGGCTAGCTGGGTTAGCCGGGTTGATAATTGGGGGTGCACATATTGTTTTGTTAAATTGGGGTCAGATGTGGATAGGAATATGGGTTGGAGAGTACTGGAACCTCCTAGATACAATTTTCTTGGTTTTGGTCATGTTTATGAAGGATAGAAGAATCAGTTGGCTGAGTCCACGTAGACCGTTATCCTCTCAGGGTTAAGGGTAAACTCGTAACCTGCAGCGTTTAATTCATCCATGGAGAGCCTGAGCCAGTCACCGAACTCACCATCACTTGTATTATCTGGGTCCATCGTGGCTGTATGGTCTCGGTTCTGCTCACATATACAACATAGAATGTTCTTGGAAGCCCAGTAATCGATTGCAACTGGGTCTGTACTCGCAGCGATGATGTTTGTCTGCGTTGCATCCATGTATGATGTGCTTGGTCCATCCTTGGGCTTCGCATTCACATAGATAGCATCCACAATATTCAGGACGGGGACACGTGTTTGAGCCATCAATGTACCCATTGCACCGCGTCCAACGGCGCTATGAATCCTGTACCCGAGACCCGCTGATAATTTATCACTGGGAACTCCCATGTAATGCTTGACAGCACCAGTAACACCATAGATCATATGGGTCTTCAAAACGGGAACATTGATTACCTTCAACCGATCCAAGTCATAATCCTCGATCTCAGGCTTATAGACACCATACTTGAAGCTGATCTGAGTTCCCAGAGGCGTAGTAAACTTGGGATAAGAGACCACGGTACCAGTATGCACAATTATGCTGGTCTCTACAACGAAACCATCCTCATCATCGCCCTCAGCAAACTCCTGAACAGGATTAGAAGTAATAGTATCCCAGAGATAAGTCGAGACATTATACTCGGCATACATATCAGCCACATCCTGCACGCTCTGGGACTGATCCTGAGCATTATTCTTCATCCAATCAAGACTACCACCCTGCCCAGCACCACCATACTGAGCCTGACCATTATCAGCGATAACTATCTCACCCTTCCACCCATCAGGATGAGCTATAACAGCCTCAACAATAGATCTCACAACATCTGTGTTTGTTCCGCCACGCTCATCCCACTGGCTATTGACCTTGATGAGCACAACATCAGTGTTACCAATGAAACCTGAGGCGCCTTGTGTCTCATCTTCCTTGGAGGAGAGGTAGAAAGGTTGTCCTGTTTCATCCATCAACGCTATTAGCCGTTCTACACCATCATCGGCACCATTAGTGCCTGTTACAGCGTAGATGATTGATGGGTCTGGCACTGTGGATGTAAATGGTTCTAGTTGAAGATTCGCAGGAGTCATACCATTATCTGTGGTATTGAGTCTCATATACCCATATGCCCCGACACCGATCAAGATCACCACAACAATGGTCTTGCACTGCATTCTGACACGATCATACTCCACAAACCCAAGAAAAGGAGTAAGATAGGTAACCACCCAGAGATTCGCATTAAACGCAGTCGACTGCTGACAAGGATAAACGGCTCGACTAGGCTTGGACCCAGTCCTCACTAGATACCAAATGAGACAACACAAGCCAAATAGAAAGAAATTATCCTTTACGCGCTTGAGAAGCCGCATACTTTATCGTTATGATAATCAGATTTAACATATTTTGCTAAGCTTGTATACTCTTTATGCCCTCAGTAACCATAATGTAAAGGGCTCCAAGATTACTTGCCAAGCCAACGCTCCCAGCGATCATAGACAACTCAGCAGCAGTCTCAACCCCAAGCAACTTCAATACGATCCTAGCCAACTTGTGAGTCCTCACCACGCCACCCACGGTGCCCACACTCATGGGCATCTCAAGGGTCCCATGGAGGTCTCCGTTCTCTGTTTTTACCCACTTTGTTAAGGGCTTGTATGTGCCTGTGATGGCTGCGTAGCTGTGGGCTCCAGCCTCAACAGCCCGGATATCATTGCTAGTTGCCAGTAACAACCCGATAATACCATTCATTACACCCTTGTTGCTCGTGGATGCCCTGTATGGGTCTGCCCAAGCAAAAGCATCAGCCTCAATGATCTGATCAACAACACCCTCACCCAGAACAGTCCTAGGAACCGTAGCCGAGACCCTTACAATACGCTCAGTAGCCAGATTCGAAAGTATCATCATGTTTACCCGTCCACCAGTTAACCGAGTGATAGTTGGCGCCAACAACTCACACATGGAATCAACAAGGTTCGCCCCCATGCTATCCCGGACATCAGCATAGATCTGGACTATCAACATGGGTCCTACCGCGGAGTCCAACTCCTTGACCCTGAGATCAACAGCCTTACGGCTACGAGAAATCGTGTTAGCGTCAATGAGAAGCGCCTCTTTCTCATCCAAGACCGCTTTCTTGGCATACGCCATATCAGGTACATCAAGCACCTGTATCTGACCAATCATTATATTCCCAGTAGTGGTAGCAGTGAAGTTCTCTACCAAACCTGCCCCGGTGGAAGCCTGAGTTATTACGCTTCGTTCCTCTGTGGCAATTGGTACCAATATGGGTTTACCATTGATGACAAAGTTCTCAGCCAAACCAATAGGGATACGGGTTATACCAATAACGTTCTCACGCATCTGATCAGCAGTCTCAATGTCCAATCCCCCCGTGGAGGTCAGTATATCGTGCTCAATCTCAGATAACTGGTCTAGGAACTCCTTGCGCTTTTCCTCGGTGGACATCGAGACACATACACAGAGGTCAGGGATAAATGTTTCAAAACAAGCATCTCAACAAGAGTTGGGGTGGCTAAATGTTGGGCTTGTAAATTTTTCTTTTCAAACAGAATTAAATCTTGATATAGTTCTCTTTAAACATGCGTATCAAGTCATCCAATGTGTTACTGATCATTGTCGTAGTCCTCGTGAACCTTGTTTCATCAGCGTACATAGCCCAGAACCTTTCCACACGGATCAGTGAGCGAAATAACTATACCGAGGAGATCGCTGCTCTAAATGAACGCGTTGATAAGCTCTCCGAGAGATTGGATGTTCTCGTTGGGTTCGTTGAATCCAGACATGGTGTCCTAAGAGACCTCCATGATTTTGACACCGGTAAGGCGGTAGAGTCCTTTGAGTCTGGGGTTGTAACCATAGGAGTCATATCCGCTACGTCCGAGGACTATGAGAACTATGTTACCTACGTTGAGGAAATAATTGAGCCCGACCTCAACTACCTGTCTTGGAGAATGGGCAGCGACATATTCTTCGACTTTGAGGTTCGTGACGCACACGGGCAAGCCGCTATGCATCTGGAGGAGATCCAGTATCTAAACTCCAAGGGAATAAACCTGATAATCGGGGGTATGTGGAGCAGTCAAGCATGTGCCGCCCTATCCTACTGTAACGATAACGGCATTATTCTTTTCAGCCCCAGCAGCGAATCGCCTATAGCCGCGATACAAGACGACAACCTGTTTAGACTCGCACCCACCGCCATCGATCAGGCGCCTATAATCGCCAAAATACTTCATGACAAGGGTATTGAGGCAGTTGTTCTAATCCAGCGAAGGGACTCATGGGCAGACGCCATACATGACTCCCTTGAAGAAACATATACAATACTGGGAGGAAACATTGTCACTAGAATAATTTACCCGGGTGAATGCATAGAATTCTCGGAGTACCTTAAGGAGGCTGAGGCAGCAGCGGTCGAAGCTGTCTCCAAGTATGGATGGGGCAAGGTGGCTGTGGAACTCGTAAGCTTCGGTGAGGACGTAACAATCCTCCAGCAGGCAAAGGATTACCCGACCCTGTACAACCTAACCTGGTACGGCTCTGATGGCAACTTTAACTCCCAAGACCTCATCGATGAAGCTCCGGTTGAGGTGGAGCACCTGAAGCTCTACACGTTAACACCTTTGGCGCCGTACTCTGAAGCGTATCGTGGCGTCGTT
>CAZZFH010000092.1:0-8006 GCA_964653295.1 uncultured Candidatus Bathyarchaeia archaeon
TATACCTGTCAGTCTCTTCCCCTGTTAATTCTAAGCGGGCAGCCTTGGCAAGTTCCAGTACAAGATCTCTGGAGACGGCTATCTTAGCCAAGAACAATGCACCCCCAAAAAGCAGAATGACTAGTATATCTCAGAAGTGGAGCAGTGGATTCGATTAAAACATTCACCCATCTGATTTCACTCCGATACCCACGAACATGCCTGAGCTTATTTAAGAGTTATCCCTTAAGGATACAGGTGAACCCGGTTGTCAAATGATGAATTAGTAAAATGCATACAGGACGCAATAGAGCTACTGGATAACTACAAGGCTTATGGCCCCATGGTAGAGGAAGGAATCGCAGCGTTCAAACGAATCAATGAATGCGTAGTAGAACCTACCACCGAAGCAACAACTGAGGCAAAATCACTGATTGCAGAGATGGAGCGACAGATAGGACCATACAGGTCTATGGTACCACAGGTATCAATAGCCCTTGATAAGCTCCAAGAATGGTCTAAGGAGAATTAGATGGGAGTAGAGCCCCAATTGGGGTCTTCACCCGAGGGAACGGGTATTGATCGGTACCCGATAAAAAAATAATGTTTTACCCGATTATAAGAAGATATCGCTGATTCTTCATCAATCGGTGAAGGAAAAGAAAATAGTCTGCGCAATTGACTGTTTTTTTACTTAAATGGGTTGCAACCGCTTATACAATAGGTGCAGATATGCTCATGGGGCAGATCAACCGCCCAGAGAATCTTCTCCTCACTATTATACCTGACATTATCAATGCTAGGCAGATTACCCGCCACGAGTTCACCAATCTCCTCAAGAGACCTGCCCTCAAACTCCCGGGCAGCAAGAGGTTTATCAGGAGGATCACTGAAGCAGGGATAAAAGATGGGAGCATAACTCACCAAGAAGTCCACCTCCAGTGCACCAGCCTGCCTGAGGTTCTTGGCGATGGACTCACTCACGGTACCTCTGACGATGCTATCGTCTGATATCACCACCTTCTTCCCTTCAACAGTCTTCCTGATTATATTGTGTTTGAGATCACTGGCTATCTTACGATACTTGGGATCATCGATGATGTATGTCCTGCCCATGTACGCGTTCTTGATAACCCCCTCATCAGCAGTCACGCCAAGCGCCTCAGCCACACCAGTGGAGACACTTCGCCCACTATCAGGAACAGGGATCACCACCAAGCCATTGCCCTTGTGAGAAGTATACTCCTCGTTCAGTTTATGAATATCCACAAGCCCATGCCCTAGCCGTTTACGGGCAACATGCACATTTTTACCCTCGATGACACTATCTGGTCGCCCAAAGTACACCCACTCGAAAACACAGTGAGCCCTCCTAGGCTCTAAAACCTGCTCTACCTTCATGGTGCCATCAAGGACTACTGTCAAGGTACCGGGTATCACATCAGCCCTCTCAGTGAATACCTCACCCATATTCTCCAAAACATCAATTGGAGCAGACTCAGAAGCAAAATAGAAACTATCCGCGCTCCTCGCCATATACAAAGGCCTGATGCCTCTCTCGTCTCTTGCAGCCAATAACAGACTCTTCTCAGCTTCTTTATCCCAAATCGCCATCACCAGCGAGTAATACGCGTCTCGGTGCTGCCTCATCGTTTCTTTGAATGCTCCAACAATTCCTTGACCAGAATCAAGACACCGTAGGACAGTCTTCTTGATGACATCTTCATTAGTTCCTTTTTTATCTGGGAAGAAGCCATCGAGAGCCAAGCTAAAATCATACCTAGGGTGATCCCGGCACTCGATTGGAGTATAATCATTATCCGAGTTTTCTCCACTCGCTGCACCAATGATAACATAATCATCTGGGTGGGTGAATGCAGCGTATTTCTCATCAAACACGTTTGTGATCAAGCCTTTTCCCTTCCATGTCCTTAGGCTGTGGTTACTCGCTGCGGTTGCCCCGCTACTTTCCTGCCCCCTGTGTTGCACCCCATAGAGTATGTAGTGATTCTTTCTTGATGCTTCTTTGTGGCTGTATACTCCAACGACGCCTTGCATAGGCAGACATTACCAGATAGATAATTAAAAACCATCGCAAAAATGGATACACCGATAACACAATATTGCATATTTATGTAAACAAAAAATGGGGAAATCTTGACAAGAGCTTTTGTCAAGAAATATAGTTCAAAAAGGGTTAAAACACGCCTCAAATAGGTGTATTCCAGAGAAATAAGATGAAAAATAAGGAAAACGAACTCGACGACATCATAATCAAAGCCATAGGACACCCAGAGAGAAAGAACATACTCAGGATCGTAGGAAGCTACCCAGAGGGCGTAAACTACACAGGCATACTGGGAGAATCAGGGCTATCCACTGGAAGACTAAACTACCACCTAGGGGAACTAGAAGGATTCCTTGATAGAGATGAGAATAGGCTATACAGTCTCAGCGAGATAGGGAAGAAAGCAGTGGCTACTCTAAACTTCATCAATAAAGACATCGACCTCAACCTGCTTGAATCCGTTAATACCAAACGCTCCACTCGCCTCAAAAAGATTAGAAGAAGACTGGACATAGGCTTCTATGTCGTATCGGCGATATTAACTGGGGTCACTGGTTTAATGGCATACTTCGCATACGTCGAATCCGACAGAATATTAGCCGGTTTCACTGGCTTCATGGCACTTTTCACACTAGGGATCATATACATGACAAACCAATCCCGCAAGAACGACCCAGAAAGAATACTGTGGTTCTGGGAATGGCTCGAATGGAAACTTTTTGGAAATTATAAAAATAAGGGCTAGAACTTTCTAGCCACATAATCCACGATGGACTTGAAGAATGGGTAACCATCACCATACTCCTTGGGCACACCCATCTTGGTCCACTCAGGCATCAAATAACCAAAATAAGCTCTCTCAGGGTGAGGCATCAAACCCAGCACGGTTCCCTCAGGGTTACAGATACCAGCAATATCATGATACGCGCCATTAGGGTTAGCAGGCCAATCAAACTCAGCGTAAGAACCATCTCCCCTAACATAACGCCAGACAATCATATCCTGCTCATAGAGCTTGTTCAGTAACTCTTCTCGCCTGTCTGGGGGCAGTATGAACCTACCCTCACCATGAGCCACTGGACAACTTAGAACATATCCCGGTTCGAGATCACTCAGCATACCACAGTTACCTTTTCCCTCATACCGCATACGAATCCAGCGATTCTGATAACCATGAGTGCTATTTCCCAAAGCAGCTTCAGGATACAGACTCTTTCCCTCCCAACCAGGCAGGAAACCAAGCTCCACAAGCTGCTGGAAACCATTACAGATACCAATCACAGGTTTACCCGAATCAACAAACGCAGTAAGTTCTGGCCCTAGTCTGTACTCGCATTCTTTGGCCCAGATGGCGCCGCTTCGCACATAGTCACCATAGCTGAACCCGCCTGGGAATATCAGCACATCATAATCATCCAGATTCTTCTCTTTGAAGACCTTCTGGGTGTGAATCAGGTGGACATCTGTGCCTAGGTCTTGGAAGGCTCTCACGGTCTCAAGGTCACAGTTGGTGCCCGGGGCTCTCATGATGAGTATCTTCATCTCACTGGGATTCATCTTCTCGCCTCCAGTGGGGTCTTCCACGACTCAATCAATGCTGATAGATCTGATTCAAGCAACTTTTCACCATCCTTTGTGATGGTTAGACGCTGCTCTTTCTTCACAACTCCGATGCAGCTGAAGGGGCTATCCTTCATTATCTTCTCGAATTCCAGGGTCTTGGCTGCTGGGACCTCTATTAGGAGCCTGCCATTACTCTCACCGAACAAAAGGATGTCATCCCTCATAACCTCGGAGACAGGAACCTTGCCGATATCAACATGCAATCCGAGATCACCTGTGAAAGCCATCTCGCTCAAGGCAACAGCCAAACCACCCTCGCTGCAATCGTGACAAGCTCGGACCAGTCCAGCATCCATAGCGTCAAGAACCCGATTATATGCAGCGATATTTGTCTCAGGGTCTAATTTGGGCACAGAACCACCTAACTCACCATGCATCCTGAGGTACTCGCTTCCACCAATCTCCGGCTTGGTAACTCCAACCAAATAGAGGGCATTACCGGGCTCCTTGAGTTCCATGGTTACTGCTTTCCTGATATCTGGGACAATCCCAAGGCTCGTGATCAAAAGAGTAGGAGCAACAGGTCCCAAGGGGCTCTCATTGTAGAGACTATCCTTTCCCGAAACGAAAGGCGTACCATATACCTTGGCTACATCATAGCAGCTCCTGCAAGCGTAGACTAATCCGCCTAATCGGTCCTCGTACTCTGGGTTTCCCCATGTAAAGTTGTCTAGGAGCGCCCAACGGCGGGAACCTACACATACGCTGTTCCTGATGGCTTCATCTATTACGCTAGCTGCCATCCAGTATGGATCAATTTTTCCGTAACGACTGTTTATCCCGCTGGCTACGCTGATACCCTTCCAAGTATAATCAAGAGGCTTCAAAACAGAAGCATCGCTGGGTCCAGCGTTCCAACCCTGCAGTGGCTTGATGACGGTCTGACCCTTGATCTCATGATCGTAGCGTCTTACCACCTTCTCCTTGCTACAGATATTGTAGCTGGATAATAGCTTGAGAAGCACCTCAGCCAAGTTTTCAGGTTCCTCGACCTCAGGATCACTCATAGCGGGGGGATTCCAGCTTGTACTGCGATGGAGCTTTGGTGGGTTAAACAATGACTCCAACACGAGGTCGCCCACCTGTTCATCATTGTAGAATAACTTTGCGTGACGCGACTCATTATACTGACCGAGAACAGTCGCCTCAACCTGCTCATCACTGAAAATCTCGATAACCTTATCCAAGTTCTCTGGAGGCACAGCCAACAACATCCTCTCCTGACTCTCGCTGATCCATATCTCCCAAGGAGCCATATCCTCAGCCTTCAACGGGATACGATCTATATAGGCATCAACACCAAGCCCATACCGGTCAGCTGTCTCACAGACACCACAGCTAAGCCCACCACCACCTATATCGGTGATACCAGAGCCTAGCTTCTGGTCGCTTATTTGTTTGATTGCACGTTTTACCTTCTCTTCCTCAATGGGATTAGCTATCTGCACTGCTGATCGACCTGTCTCTTCGGATTCCTCTGAGAGCTCGACCGATGCGAAAGTAACTCCGTGGATTCCATCATGCCCCGTCCTCCCACCTGCGAGAACAACATAGTCCCCTGGTTTCACGTTTCTAATGTACTGGTCTTTGGGGAGTACACCGATACAGCCTGCATAGACCAACACGTTGCCTGTGTAATCCTCATCGAATACTGTGGCACCATTCACTGTCGGGATACCAATGCTGTTTCCATAACTGCCGATCCCGTCAACCACGCCATTAAACAAGTAAGTCGGATGCTTGACACCAGCTGGGAGCTTCTCATAGGGATAATTCAAAGGACCAAAACAGAGAACATCAGTATTAGCAATCGGCTCAGCCCAAACCCCCAAAATATCACGAATAACACCACCGAGCCCAGTCGCAGCCCCACCAAAGGGCTCTATGGCGCTAGGATGATTATGAGTCTCCACCTTAATGGCGATAGTAACATCATCTGTCAAGTCTACAAGCCCAGCGTTATCCTCGAAGACGCTGAAACACCAATCCGGCTCAAGCTCATCGATAAGACTCCTGAAATAAGTCTTCAGTAAACCATTCACAATCCCTTCAGGAGTCTCGATTATACCCGCGAAGGTCTTGTGACTGCAGTGCTCGCTCATGGTCTGGTCAAATGTCTGTAACTCGATATCAGTCGCCTTGCGCTCCTGCAGAACATAGTGATCACGAATATACCTGAGCTCATCAAGGCTCAAACCTAGCCCAAGTTGTTCCCTGATATTCTCAAGATCCACGTCCTTGGCATTCAGCAAGTCAATGGTATGGAGACTGAAGGGCAGATCTTCTTTCATTACCCTACTCATTACTGCTCACTTATCTCAAAGTGGTAATCATCTTTTGTCGGGTTAGTAAGGAGCCTTCTACACATCTCATCCATAAGCCCCTCAGCATGAGACACACTATCAGCATCAAAATAGACCTCATAGGCTTTGCTAGACCGAACCTTCTCAACAGGATATCCGAGTCCCTGTAATGCGTTGGCGGTAGTGTCCCCCTCAGGGTCACTGTATCCTTTTTTCAGTGTCACATATACAAACGCTTTAAATTTCATATTGATCACCGTGCGGGTTCTCCACAATTGGTGTTTAATAAATATGTTAATCTATTAAGCTTTTTCAAAACTTATTTGCATATTAATTAAATATTTCATCATTATTAAAACTAGCAGAGAAAATAAAAAGATAAAAAGGGGCTCGCCCACCTGGGCGTTGCGCTTAACTGCTACTTAGCAGGATGGCGATAATTAGACCGTAGATTGCTAGACCCTCACCAAGAGCAATGAACAGAAGGGACCAGATAGATAGCTCCGGTCTCTCAATTAACATATCTGCTCCAGCCTTCGCTGCAACCATAATACATAGCGCAGAAGCGAAAGCGGCTCCAATTAGTGTTAGTGAACTGGTCAGCAAAGGCCATGCAGATTCAGGAATCATACCACCTTCACCTCCTCCAAAGATTAAGACGATCATTAACATAATACTCACGATGATCGTAAAGCCACCAAAGGAAGTCAAACCTGCTCCCCACGGTGTGCTCTTGCCTTCCATGTCGGCAGAAGCGTTGATCATGCCACCCTGAGCCATAGCGTATGCCCCAGCGAAAAGGGCTATTGCCACCGCAAGTGTCGCGTACTCCAACATTCTTAGACATCAGCTCCGATCAAAGCGAGATAACTTGACATCATTGTCATTTCTCACCTTTTACTCTCCCTAAGTCCACATGTATACATATATATCTTTTCAGTAAAAAAAGTCACAATTGAAAAAATGAAAATAGAGTATTTACCCTTGAACAGGTTTAGGAGTAGGAATCCTGAAGGGCTTGAACCTTACACCTTCTCCGTGGAAGAACTTACCCATGAATTCGTAGTAGAGCAACCTAATACTCTGTACGCCACTTGAGACGAACTCAAAGCTCAACGCGATAATGTTCATGATAATAATTCCAGCAACTTCACTGCCAATTGCACCACCCATTGCTACACCTGCACTTGATAGGCTCACGTGGGCGATAGCGAACGCGGCTACCCTGAGGAAGCTAAACATGTTAGCCAAGCCCTCTACGAAAGTCATCAGTAAGCCGCCGATGCCTTCACCTATTGCCTCCATACCGCCAACACCGTGGCCATGCATTAGGCTGTGGAGTATGGGCTCAACAAAGCTCAGTAGCATACCAGCAAGCATGAGTTTGAATGGCCAGTTGCCAACAAGTATCATAATGTCTAGTCCCTCTGTGAACATTGTTGATGCGCTCAGATAGAGTCCTGTGATGTATAGACCCATACCGAATCCGTGTTCTCCTATCATTCCAGCGTAATTTCCTGCCTTGAATGAGTTGTATGCTCCTAGTAGTGACCCGAAGACCAGTTCCAGTGCGCCAACCATGAAGATGAGGTTCATCAGTTCACCTGTCTGGTGCATTGGGTTTGGCATTATCGGGTACGTGAATGGCAATACGATGTGTGCCTCGTGTAGCCAGTGGCTTATCACGTGCTCGTACAGGAATATTGAGTCATACATGAAGCCAAATATTATGGCTGCTATGCCCATTGGCACAAACATGGCGAAGAGATACTTCATCATGCCTTGCTTGAACTTGGTTCCAAAGGCCAGACCAAGAGCAAGGAATATCAGTCCTTGACCGATGTCTCCGAACATCAAGCCAAACTGGAAACAGAAGACAATTACTGAAATAAAGCCTGGGTTCAATTCCTCGGCTGAAGGCCAACCCCTGAGCCTTGTAAGAATCCAGAGAGGCTGTAGTCTCTCTGATTTAAAGTCTATCTCCGGGGTGGGTGCATGATGATCATGCTCGTCAAGCTCAGAGACCTCGACAA
>CAZZFH010000093.1:0-7972 GCA_964653295.1 uncultured Candidatus Bathyarchaeia archaeon
TCGATCAATAAACGTACATTCATGAGCTTAAATCCCGCCCTCCGCGCCATCCAGCGACTCCAGGTAATCCAGTCCGTCGTACGTGACAGAGATGGACGCCCACTCGCTCCTGTAGAACCCCGCGTGAAGCTCCACGAACCCCCTCGACGCGAGTTCGTCGCACGCCTTCTCCACCTGCCTCGGCTTGTAGTTCACCGACTTGAACAGTATCTTCCGCGAGACATCACCCGACTCAGAGAAATCTTGGGGCAAGTTGTCAGACAAGTACCTGAGTATTTCATGATGGATTCGTTCAAGCGACATTCCTACATCAAAATGTGGGGGCAATATTATTTCTTCCCTAATTATGAGGTTAATAGGTTCGAATCCCACTCCCTGCACCAGTTAAAATCCCACAAAGTATAGAATATAACCGATGGTGAGGGGTACCCCGAAAAGAGTATTATGCACCAATATCGTGGTTAAGAGACTCCCGGTTCTCTGATATGCATATCCCAACAACAACCCAATCGGAGTCGTAATCAAGACCGTCAACAAAGCAGAACCCAGAGGCATGTTTAATGCATTGATAATGTGAAATCCGCCCCAGAATAAAGCTGCGACCACGGTACCAATATGAACCTCATGACCCCAAATATCTACACTTCCCTCAAGATTCTCCATCAAATAGGTCTGGATCAACCCTCGAAACATGGTCTCCTCAGACAAACCCACAACTATCCATTGAAACCCCAGATAACCCAGAACATTAAAAGAATCAACTGGCTCTGGAATGTCCAAGGGCAAGCCATTCACAATCTGAACTACGTATCGAACCGACAACACCAGCCCAGAGAGTAACCCGATAAACAGCATCCTTCTATGAGAAAACTCTGGAGGGTCCTCATTTAAATTAAACCCATAACTAGCTGGCTCCCCACCAGACATGTAGAGTATGATGCTGAATGGGACCACGAACTGGGGAACATGGACAAGGACAGCCAAAACCCATGAAGAAGCATCCACACTCATAGAGATAACAAAAATGCTCAAAACGACCACCACGGTAACCGTCAGCATCTTCAGAATCGGCGCGGGTCTCAGTTTAATACTCATCTTTCACTTGACGATCCTTTCATGTTTCATTGATATTAAAGCTAGCATAATTGATGCATCATTACCTGTCTCTAAGTAGGCGAAATACACCAACGATAAAGTTCAGTGCAGGAACCCTCTCCTTATAACGCTGATAAGACTCGCCGAACTTCTCCACCAGCCGCTTATCAGCAGGCACAACCTCATACGCATAGGTTATAGAGGCTATTAATCCAGCTACAACGCTATAGGGATGCTGAGAGATCAACATCATACTCACGCATATCAATACACCAGCGAGAAACTGGGGGTGCCTAACAACACTATAGACGCCGGAAGTCACCAGCTTAGTAGTTTGAATATAGCTCTGGTCCTCAGGCACTCCTCCATGTTTCTTAAACTCAAATATAGGCAACCAACCAAACACGCCTGATAGCATAAGCACAAACCACCCTAGATTAGCAACCCAATCCAGTCCCAGATTATTGTAATATCGCCAAGAGAGATAAAACTGGTAAAACATCAAGGGCACATATACACAGGCTCTAACCCAGTCATTAAGCCCCATATTATTCCCAGCATTACTGCCAATATCACCTGAAATAGGGACTATGTTGTGATTCTCGGACTTGTAAAACCACCAGATACAGACTAACTGTACCACAAGAATCACACTATAAAGCTTGACATGCATCCAGTTAAAAACAAACCCACCAATAATGGTACCCATCGCTGAAGCCCCAGCCCAGGAAAAAGGCCACAAGACAAAGAGGTTCCTCGTCAACCTAAACAAGACCCCATAAAATAGACCGTAGAACCCCAACCTTAACACCATACTGATAGGAAACGAGCCAACGTGATACAAGGCGGTACAGAGCCCAGCTGCAACTATCCCCGGGATTATACCAAAAGCCTTCTCGAATCTTAACTGTACCCAGCAGTGGATAAAGAAAGGCTCCCACAGACACAAGCCACAGTAAAGAAGATGAGGTAATACGTTTGCATTCGGAATACTCGCAAGAGCCGTTCTGAGTATTGGCAAATATCTTAATATCAATAAGAAGCTGATCCCTAGGCTTGGTAGTAGCTGTTTTTTTGTCAGCCCTATCTCACTGAGCGGCTCCTTCAATACCTTAAGTATGTAATAAGCTGGGAGGATCACCAACACAATGGTGGTTGCCAAGATGAAATTCATGACAGCCAACCATGAACCAGAGTTCGTGCCAAGATAATAGGAGGGTATAAAGTAAAGGACAGTTAAAAGCGCTACAACGGTATCTCTACTAGGATTAGATCTTATCCAAGGTTGATCAGATAACTGCCTATACAGACTAGTTCTACTCACATGAACCCCATCACCCAAGATTTCCTCTTTCATTTTTGTTCGAGACACAGGAAACATGCCTTGTTTATAATACGGGATTATTTTCTGCACGACAGAACTAGGTTGAATATAAACAGCCTTGGTTCTCTGTTTAGCAGAGTTTGATTATTTTTTATATATGTATGAGAAGCTTCACATGATAGAAAATGGAGAACCTAGACAGATTCAGCAAAGCCATCACCATAGTTGAGCGCTATGAACAATATCTCTACCAGAGAGCAATGGGGCTAGCATTCATCGTCAACGGAATCGTTGGACCAGCGGTGTTCTTCCTAATTTTAAAGGCTGACAATTTTTCAATCTACCTAGGCATGACCAGCACCATGTTTAGCATAATCTCAACCACTCTATTAGCCGGAATAGGTATCTTAATCAACATCTACTTGTTTGCCTCTGCCCGTATTCTATCATCAAAAATATCAGAAAAAAAAGATAACCGCGACTTACCTTTCATGATTTTAATGTTTTGTATATGGTTTATCGCGTTTTTCCTTGTAGGCTATATTCCAGAACCATACAGTGGGGCAGGGTGGTCTTTAGCTGGAGGCGCTGCCAGCCTAATATCATATTTCGTAATGTCTTATTCAGGCCACCAGAGGAGACCAGAACTCATAATCATCGGTTTTATAAACATTTTAGCCACTCTTCCAGTCTGCCTCTATGGTGATCTCCTTGAGGTGGAGATTCTCGTATTAACAATATACGCTATAAGCTTCGTTTGCGGAGGAGCCTACTCAACGATTAAAGCTAATCAATATTTGGAGACCAGCTGAGGGGAATACCGGGTTGGCTGACCCCTTAGACGTGCTTGAAAAAGGAGAAATCTTCTCAGCCCAGCACCGTTTCACCATAATGTTCCTCCTTTATATACACAGAAAAGTTGGTTTCACAGAACTCCAAAAATTAATCAATGTAACCCCCGGAAACCTGGATCACCATCTTAGAAAACTTGCTGAGGCAGGATACGTAAAGACAAGCCATATTCTCGACTGGAGACCATTGAAAATGGTTGAGATAACTCAAAAGGGTGCAAAGGAGTTTCGGGATTACGCCAAAGGGATGAGAGAACTGCTAAAGAATATAGAGTAAAAAACTAGAGCCTATCCTTCGTATAAGTAAAAATATTCGTGCTAATAAAACAAAAGATCGAATTACAGCATCTTCTAGCCAGTGTAAAATAACAAAATATTGGGGTGGAGTGTCTACTCCTTTACTGTATCGAGGTCGTGGACCTCTACTGCGCCTAGATACATCTCATTCAGCAATGGATGATTCAACAAATCAGAGGCACTGCCCTCAAAGGTGAATCTTCCACCACGCATCAAGTATGAATAGTCGCCTACAGCCAATGCACGGCGAGCACGCTGCTCGACCAATACGACGGGTAGACCAGTAGAATCAGCCATCTCCTTGAGCTGCCTCATGACATCATTAACCAGCTTGGGCATCAGGCCCGCCGTTGGCTCGTCGACCATCATGATCTTTGGATCCCTCATCAGGACCATTCCCTCAGCAAGCATCTGACGCTCACCACCGCTCAAAGTACCTGCCTGACGAGGCAAGAATCCCTTGAGTACAGGGAACAGATTGAATACGAACTCCAGCTTGTCCTGAATGACATCAGGGTCGCTCTGGGTATAGGCAGCCATCTTTAGGTTCTCGTCAACACTCAGGTTACTGAAGATGTTCCCAGTCTGAGGCATGTAACCAATACCAGCTTTTGTCCTCTGATATGGTGCGTTCCTTGTGATATTCTGTCCCTCAAAGTGAACCTCACCACTATAGACAGTGGCCAGACCCATGATGGCTTTCAGTAGAGTAGTCTTCCCGACTCCGTTGGGGCCTACGATGATGGTTACCTCTCCGTCTGGGACCCTGAAGTCAAGGTCGTAGATGACATGGATAGGTCCATAGCCTACGTTTAAGCCCTTTGTTTCAAGTATGTATTTGCTTCCCATCTTACTCACCTAGGTATGCTTTGATTACTCGCTCGTCCTCGAAGACTTCCTCTGCGGTTCCTTCTGTTACGAGTTTACCTCTGTCCATGGCGAACACGTGGTCAGCGTACTGTGCAGCTACTTCAAGCCTGTGCTCAATAACAAGGAATGTTAGTCCAAGCTCGTCCCTTAGCCTCAACACGTGGCTGAAGATCTGGTGACAGAGTACGGGGTCGATGCTGCCTACAGGCTCGTCTAGTAGGATGGTCTCAGCGCCTGACATTAGGGCCCTACCAATCTCCAGGAGCTTTAGCTCACCACCGCTCAGGGTGTTTGCTGGCTTGTTCCATACGTGTCTTAGCCCAAGAACCTTTAGGAGCTCAGTTGCTCGCCTTACGGCACTGATCTCGCTATCAATCCAAGTTGGCTTGAAAAGTGACAGAGCGATGTTCTCGCCTGCGTTATCTGGCAATGCCACTAGCATGTTCTCAAGAGTCGTCAAGCTCAGGAAGGGAGAAGCGATCTGGAAGGTTCGTACAAGCCCCCTCCGCGCGATCTTGTACATGTCCTCGCTCGTGATGTCTGCGTCACGATAATAGATCTTCCCTACTTCTGGGACGAAAATCCCTGAGATACAGTTAACTAGTGTTGACTTTCCACAGCCGTTTGGCCCGACGAGCAGATAGATGCCGCCTTCCTTTAAATTGAAGCTAACGCCGTCGTTGGCTGCGAACTTGCCGAAATATTTGTGAACATTATCTATTTTTAGTACTTCCGACATGTCGGCATCAACTATCCTTATAGCACACAGGCAGTGTTTAAATAATTTTGCTGAGATACCCGGGTTTAGAAGGCAGTGAAGAATATTCATATAGGGTATTTTCGGTGAACTTAGCCAAATAGGAATCAATAACATAATTATAGGTTTTTTTGTTTAGAGAAAAAAAGAAAAAAAGGATAGATTATTGTGCTTAGACGCCTGTGTGTGGGTTTTCATACCAGGTTACGTGTCCGGTGATACCGTCAAATAATCCTGATACATATGGGATGACTATGTCGCCGTCATACTTGTAGCTCCAGATCTGGTAGTTGCTTCCGTATCTGTCTCCATCATCATTCAGCTGGTTCCAGCCGCTTGCACCGAAGTTGTTGTAAGCGGTTGTGTGCTGTATTGGGATAAGATCGTTAGCATCTAGACTCTGAGCGTTGTTCATACTCTCGACGAGTATCCAACCTATATCGTAGCTACATGCAGAGTAGTAGCCAAATGGCTGACTGACCAATTCATAGTATCTATCGTATAGGTCGTTGAACTTATCTGAGTCTGCTGGTGCTGCGTATGTACTGTGTACTCTCAGCTCCACTACTTGCGTAGGAGCGTCATCACATGCCTGCTGTGACAGTGTCGTCCCGTCAGATCCGAACCAAGTCAGACCATAGATTATCGGGAAGTCCGAAGCCTGTGACATCATGACTACGAATTCAGCGAATGAGATAATCTCAACGCCTACAGCGTCAGCTCCATATTCAGCAACAGCGTCTTCAGCTATGTCTTCTGCAGTTGACAGATAGTTAGCGAATTCCGTTGCCTCACCAGCATACCTGATCTTCTCTAGGATCACTCCACCCTTTGCGGTATACGCGGGCTCTAGGTAGTTGTAAATACCGTCTGCCCAAGCGTCACCACGCTGGATAAGAATGATCGCCTTGATTCCAGCGCTCCAGAGCATCTCAGCGATGGCTGGTGCCTGAATCAAGTCGGTTGGACACATCCTGTATAGGTTGTCGTCCGCGATTGCGAGAAGTGGGCTAGTTGATGAGGAGCTCCACATAAGCATGTCGTTGTCGTTACAGTAACTGAGAGCCGCCTGCGCCTGGCTTGACCATCCGCCACCAATGAAGACGTTAATGTCCATGGACTTATAGCCCTGGACTTTCTCTAGGTGGACCGCGGCCTGACTAGTCGCATCGTCAATCAGATATTCCATAGTTGTATCCATGCCAAGCTTTGCCAAGTAGGCATTATAGTCTGGCGTCATGATTTCGTCAACTAATGGTACTGTTGTTTCTAGACCTACAGTCGTTGATGAGATGTATCCGAGCTGGATGTTCACACCCTCAAGGGGCGCTGTCGTGATGTAAACGGTTTCTACGGTTCCATCTCCATCTCCTCCATCTCCGCTGGGTGCCATGAAATATCCGGCTCCAGCGCCGACTACAAGGCCGACGACTAAAAGCACAATTGCTAGTGTATTACCTTTCATTTCCAAGTTTTGCTTCACCTTATGGTTTGTCGCAGAGAGAAATTACTCTCCTTACATTATATAAGGTTTTTACCGGTAGTTATTTGCGTTAACTGAATAATGAAAGAAAGAAGCTGTTTAAAGGATAAAAATTGATTAAATCAACAAAATATCTTATAATTTCAAGTGTTTCAAATAGATAACAAAAATCTATAATGCAAAGTATTATTAGGATACAAAAGCACAACCGTAGCGGGTTTACGCTATGTTAATCCCTGCAATTTGGACAGCAGCGTTAGTATTCGCATCGGAACTAACACTGCTGAGTATCGGCTTTACACTAACGTATCTGACCGCGAAGGTACCTAACTTCGCACATGGAACATATGCAGGCGTTGGCATCTATGTAAGCTATACATTCGCAAAGATCTGGGGCCTATCACCCTACTACGGGTTCCCCGTTGCCTTCATCGTTGGAGGAATAGTCAGCGTAGTAATCTACAAGCTGGTTATCGGGGTACTCGCAAACATGGGTGGTGGAGCCATTGTATTGACCATCAGTACACTGGCTATCCAGATCTTCCTAACGGCGTTCATTCAGATCTACGCCTACTATCTGAGGGAAAGGTTCAGTACATATGCGATGGCGTTCCTGTTGAAAGAAAGCGACTTTAAATTCGCTGGATTCCCAGGGATCTTCATCGTATCACTGACTCTAACCATCACATTAGTACTTGCGTTACACTATATGCTTACTAGAACCAGGATTGGAGTCGCCATGAGGGCGACAGCAGAAGATCCTGAGCTCGCATCAGTTCTTGGAATAAACACAGATCAGATACAGTTGTTCAGTTGGTTCCTAACCGGAGGACTCGCTTGCCTCGCAGGCGCAATGATCCCCCTATGGTTCCAGAGCACACCACAGTCCGGCGCCACGATCATCACAAGCATCATGGCCGGTAGTCTGCTTGGAGGCTTCGACAGCATCTACGGAAGCGTCATCGGAGGAGCCATAGTAGGAATGTCAGAGATTCTCTTGACAACATGGGGACAAGCCATAATCGGCGTATGGGTAGGCGAGTACAGGCCCCTGATCCCAATGATCTTCTTGGTCGCAGTTCTACTGATTGAGCCACAAGGTCTACAGGGAGCCTGGACAAGATTTGCAGCCACACAGACTGGAGAAAACTTCAGAAAAGCTGTTGGCTTGCTGAAGGAGGACTAATAAATGCTACAAGATATCGCACTAGGATTACTCACGAGTAATGTGGCAGCAGTCACAGGAAACGCGAGGCTAATCGTAGACATTGCCATGTATTTCGGACTATTCGTCA
>CAZZFH010000094.1:0-7861 GCA_964653295.1 uncultured Candidatus Bathyarchaeia archaeon
GTAATCCCTGCGAGGTATAATGTTGCGCCGATACGATCTGCTCTGTTGCTGTTTATGATGGCGTTTTCTTCGGCGTGTACGGCTGGGCAGTAATCGTATGCCTTTCCTTGTGGGCTCTTCATTATGTTTTTTATGCAGCCTACCTCGCTGCAGTTGACTACGCCGCGGGCGTTTCCGTTGTAGCCTGTGCCTACGATTGTGTTGTCTTTGACTATTACTGCGCCGAATTTGCGTCTGAGGCATGTGCTTCGTTTGGCTACGCTGAGGGCGATGTCTAGGAAGTACATGGTTTTGTCTGGGCGTTCCATGGCTGTATCCTGTGTTGGTGGTTTTTCTTGTTTTCCCCTAGGGGGATATGTTTTTCACTTATCATTGTGTTTGGATTGGTGGTGGGCGATGATGTCTTTGCCCTTCTGAATTGTGATGAAGATCTTGAGTATGGAGCCCGCCACTTTTGGTGTCCGCTGGTGGGGATTCGGTGCATTTTTTCTTGTATGAGTTGGTGTTACTTGGTGGGAAGGTTTCTTATCTTTGTTTGATTGGTGGTATTTTGGTGAAAACAATTGCCATGGGTAACAATTCAATGGTATAAGGGAAGAGATGCAGAGACCAAAGATAAAGTAGCTAAGCTGGTTACGAAAGCAGTCAGCGATGGTTGTGGGTGTCCACCTGGAGCTGTTTCAATCGTCTTTGTTGATGTTGATAAGCGTGAGTGGTATCAGGCTGGAGTTCCAGCTACCGAGCGTTAGTCTCTTCAACTTTTTTGTCAAATATTTAGGGCTTTATTTAGATCTTTTATGACAGCGTCTTTACCGACTAGCCCCACGTATGGACCGAATCTTGGTCCTCTAGGTTGACCCAGTAGTATCTGATATACTACTGTGAAGATTTCTCTTGCCTTGAGTTCGTGTATTTTTGCTGCGTTGAATATGGTTGCTTGATATTCGTCCACGTTTGAGGCTTTTTCTAGTTCATCTATGATGGTTTGTAGTGCTTTCTTTTGAGTGTCTGATATCTCGATTGGTTCCTTTTCTTCTTCTTCGATCTCGTTTACCCATGTCAACGCCCGTTGAATACGATCCTCGATCCCATTCTCAGTCTCACTCAAGTATTCATATTCTCGGAGTTTTATCTTCATGAATTCGGCTTCGTTTCCCGGTGGTGCAACCTTTGCGAGGTTTATCATGAGGTTGAATGGCACATGTGCTTCGGGTTCTGTTGGTGGATTCAAGAGATGCGCGTATTCGTATAATCCTGTTAGTTTGTAGTACTCCAATTCGTCTTTGATTTTCTTTTTACCGAAATAGACGTCTTCTAACTCATCTAGTTCATCCATGTGTACTGGTATGTCTTCGACTGAGCCGCTCTTGGTGCCAACGAATCGTTTGTATATTAGTAGGTTGAGGCTCTCTTTGCTCCCGTAGCTGTACCATACTTGGGGGGTGAATACGTTTCCAGCTGATTTGCTGATCTTTTTGCCTCCCCGGTCTACGAACATCTCGTATTGGACGTGCATCGGTGGCTCCCAGTCGAATATCTCCCTGCAAATAGCGTCATTGACATAAACACTATCAGCGATATCCTTACCATATGCCTCGAAACGGATATCTAATGCGTGCCATCTTGCTCCGAACTCGACTTTCCAGCTGAGTTTCCCGTTTCCACTGAGTACGTCTACCTCTCCCTTGTGTCCACATCCCTCCATCCATTGTCCTTTTACCTCCATCCCATTACAATCGTATTGGATAGTGTGGGCTGCTGGGTTATAGTCGTGGGCTTGGGTCGTGTATATTCTTCCACATTCTTCGCATACTACGAAGTATGGTAGTGCTTCTGTGTATTTTTCCTGCCCAGTGACTGATTCGATTATCTTACCTACTTTCTCGTAATTATCGAGTATTGTGATTATCTCGTCGTTTAGTAATCCATCCTGATAAGTCTGATATGCCGACATTGGCGTGTAACGTACTTTATTGATATCAAGGGCTTCTTTGAGAAGGCTGCTCATGTGCTCGCCGAAGCTGAAGTGGCAGTCCCCGAATATATCTGGAATCTGGGCGACACTGAAACCGAGATACTGCTCAAGTTCATCAGGCATCCCGGCGGGTACCTTTCTCAACCCGTCTTTGTCATCTGCGAATGCGATGTACTCACTGTTATAGCCTTGGTTTTCTAGGGCGAGGGCTATCCCATAGTTTCGTAGACCATCTCCTAAGCTTCCTATGTGGGGGTATCCGCTTGCTCCTAATCCGCTCTCTGTGCGTATCTTGTCGAGGCTGCGTTTGAGTTTCTTTTCCCGCTTGATGAGTTCGTCTGCCGCTTTGTCATACCATGTTCCTCTTCCGATTACTTTCTTGTTGTCTATGGGTCTAAGATTCTCAATCAATTTGCTCGACCTTCCAGTATTTAGACAAAGACTAGGAAAAAAGAGTTACCATTATGCATGGTTTTTTACCTTTATTTTGTATACTATGTGTAATATGTCCGGTGATTATTCCCCTGTTTTCACTTATTTTGTAATAATATCATGTACCTTGGCTTTTTTCGTTGGAGTATTTCTACCGTTACCAATGTTGATGAGTCTATACGGGAGGTTCTCAATTATGCCCTCGACTTTTTTCGCAGAGAGAAGCTATCTTTCATTATTTACATACCAGTTTCTTCATCTGAACTTCCAGCACCTTTTATCGAATATGTTTGTGTTGTTTAGTATTGGTCGTGCAGTTGAATCTGAGATAGGGAGCACTAAATTTGGATTATCTTATCTAACCGCTGGGGTTTTTTCAGGGCTATTTCACGTGATATTTAATCAGTCATCTGAGGTCGCTGTAATCGGTGCCTCTGGTGCTGTTTTTGGTGCTATCGCGCTTCTTTTGTTGTTGATGCCTTTCAGGTTCACTACTGCTATGATTATCCCTGTACCGGGATTCGTTCTTGGTATCACTATGCTCATTATTGAGGTTGGTTCTGTCTTGTTTAGTAATGATGTTTTGGTGGCTCACGATATTCATCTTTATGGCTTTCTGGTGGGGGGTTTGGCTTCTTTTGGGATTGATTATGATAGAGCCTTGAGGGGGTTGGTCATCTCTGTTGTGGTTATACTGTTGTTATACTATTGGGCTTTCTATGTGGAAGGGTTAGTCTTCTAAAAAGACTCAATTACCGATCGTAACTCGGAAAGATTATCTATGATTACGTCTACTCTAGCTTCCTTCATGAGTTCAAGCCTAGTAAAATAAACTGGAATTCCAACCGTGTAGGCACCCAATTCATTCCCTGCGATGATATCCTTGTGGCTATCTCCTACCATTATCCCGTTTCTTGGGTCAACTTTGAGTTCGTCAAAGCATTTCTGGAGTTGAGCTGGGTGGGGTTTCATGGGGGTGTCTACGGTTCTTCCCACTATTACTTGGAAATATTTCCTGATGCCTTGGAGGTCTAATGCGGTCTCTGCTGATTTAGTTGAGTTTGATGTACAAATTCCCAAGGGTATCTTTTTTCCTCTTATCCACTCCAAGATATCTGTGCATCCTTCCATTAATGTGCATGAGTCTGCTCCGATTTTCTCATAGTCGCTCAGGATTTGATAGACCGAGTGTTGAACCGCGTTTGCTTTCTCCATGCCTCTTTCTTCTTGGAGATGTTGGTGCATCATTTCCATCATGTTGAAGAGCCCCTTTGCGCTGCATGCTTGAACTACTTCTTTGGCACAGTCATGTGCTAGATATGCCTTGACAATATCTTCGTGGGCTTTTCTCCATTCCACGAAGCCACCTAGATTTACTAGTGTTGCGTCAAGATCGAATACTATGCCTTTTACTTTTCTTGGGTTCAAGTTGGAAACCATCAGTATACTTGTGATTTCAATTAACCTTTTTTCTGGTTAATAGTTTTCATACTTAATGGTTAGCCATAATAAAAACTAGAGGTCTTTTTAGACAGTTAAGAAGTAGAAGAAGAAGCGAGCCCTATCCGCCTCCCTCTCAAGAACAAGATCACTTTTCTCTTTAATACGGATAGTCCTAGTCTTAGATGGCTCATTAATGTTTAACGGCATAACATGTACACAAATGAACACGAGGTGTGAAAAACATTACTCCCAATACTTTTACTTACAGTCTGTACTGAGTGTTTATATGGCTTCGGGAGTACCTTATGTTGAAGAAACATGCCATTTATAAGAAAATATAAAAACACGAATACAGACCTTAAAGCACTTTACATGGATGTTAAAAAGGAGCTCCAGAGTGAGAAGGAACTCAACATCAGTAACGAACTGAACGGAGACATCAATGGAGTGCCCTTCATGAGCATCACCGCCCATAGAGTAACATTACCAAAACTTATCACAGGTACTCTCAGGGAAGTCACAGTCACCATTACTGGTGTAAAGAATGATTTCCTTATTGAGATGCATACAGGTGCATGGTTCAGTAACCTAGCTATGCCTGGTCTTGGAGCAGCAATTCTTGCCGGACCATTAGCTGGTTTAGCTGTTGCTGGTGCGACTGGGCTTTATGCGGGTCAGTATGGTCGTAAGCTGAAAGGTGCGATCAAGAGTCTTGTTAAGAAGCACAGCAAGGCACAAGGCGAAATCGAAACCTTCTGGGGTTAATACTCCGAACTATTTTTTTTAATTATAATATTACATTTTTCAGAAGCAATATGCTTGTTACATGAGAATGTTCAGTCAAGTATTTTGATACTTTCGATATTCTTATTTTCCAGTAACTCTGAAAATTAACTAGATGAGTATAGATACAATGCTAATTATTCTCATTATAATGTTATCAGTTCTGTTAGCAGTTGGATTCCTTAAATTATCTCGTGAAAACCCCAGACTACTAGGGGGAATTGGCAACTATCACTGGGATAAATATATTGAAGTATTCCAACCTAAACGTAACTACTCCATACTTGAAGACCCTCAAGAGGATGAATAATGAATTGGCTTGATTTCGTTGACTGGCAACCCGGTTATAACGCCTTGAAATTTCTTGGTTTATTCCTAGTAACTGGGTTAGTCATAGGTTACCTATTAGGAAAAAGAAATCAGAATACGAAAAAGATCTATAAGATCACATCAATAATTCTCGTCCTCATAATCGCTTTCACCGGATACAATTGGATAACAACTCCACATCTCTCACCAAATATTACTCTGAAATGTGAAACACCTGAAACACCAGACCAAATCACAAAACTAATAGTAGTAAGAGAAACATATGGCACCCAATCAGCATATAGACCAATTAATTTCGCTCAAAAATTCGCAAGTTTCTCTAGATATACATGGAGTAAAGGCTCTGATCCCCATTTCTACTATTATGGATTGTATAACCTCACGTTCTACGGAGTAAGCATAAACCACTTCGAGTTTAACATGCCCTTTAAGGAAAGATACAGAGTAGAAATCTTAACTGAAGAGCAGTGTATAGAGAAAGCGGACCAGTTTATTGAGGAAATTAGGGAGTATTTCAATTCATCATTAGAATACAGAGTGGAAAAGGTTGAGAAGATTTTCCCATCTTACGAGTTCTATGAGATTACTCCAACAAACATCTACTATTATAGAATTTACTATGACATCTATTATCATGGAATTGAGTTACTGGGAACTGGTACAGACGCTTGGGTTGAGGTATGTGATGAAGAGATTTTAGGTTACAGGCTTCATTTTCCAGTTCTTGAAGAAAGAAGTATAGATAAGGTATATTTGACACCTATTGAGGCATTAAACAGACTCGAATCTGGTAGCATAGTATATGAAGTGAAGTTTGGGTACTATGCCGATTTTGTGCATCCAGATTTTTACTCTGTGGTTGAGTATGGGTATTTAGTAAATGGAGGGATTAACAGGGAATTCGCACCTAAGTGTGCAGATGTATTTATTCCTGCAATGGCAGGGGATGCTTACAGATAAAAGAAATAATTAAAACCTTTTCATCTATTTGTTATGCTGCGAGAAATTCACTATACTTGTTACATGAAACAGTACTCATTACTTGAATTTCGGAGCTTTTATTCCTGTTCAGGTTCAAGAACGAGAACTATGGCTCCATTATCTTGTAAAAACAGTCCTACACGTGATATTTTCACCCAATCCTTCTCACACACAACCAAAAAAACTGTACAATATGGTTAATGTTACTGGTTACCCAATAGCAGCTTTCTTCGTGGCTCTAATCCTATTTATTACAATCAGAAACCGTTGAAAAGCCAACTCTTCTAAATACCACTGTACAATCATTTTCTTATGGCATCATTATATAACCCTCTACTAGTTACCGAAGGTATCCCTAGATTCGATTTAATTAAACCAGAGCACATAGAACCCGCTGTCACACAGATACTAAAAGAAGCAGAAGAAAAACTTGTAGAAATCGAGGCAAACATAATACCTACTTGGAACGGGTTAATCAAACCATTAGAAGAAATAGGTATCCCGTTTGAGTATGCTTGGAGCCCAATCGGGCACTTGTTGAATGTGAAAAACAGCCAAGAACTCAGGAAAGAGCACCAAAAAATGCTTCCCCAAGTGGTACAATTCTCGTTAAGAGCAGGTCAAAGCAAGCCCATCTATGAAGGATTAGTAGCAATAAAGGATGGTCCCGAATGGGAGAAACTAGATGATGCACAACAAAGAGTAATAGAGCTGAAGATCAGGGACGCCAAGTTAGCAGGAGTAGGATTATCAGGTGACGCCAAGGAACGATTCAATCAGATATCAACCGAACTATCCCAACTTGGAACAGATTTTATGAACCACGTTCTTGATTCAACAAAGGCATTCGAGTTCATCATTACCACGAAAGAGGATACTGATGGATGGCCACAGTCTCTACTTCAACTTACTTCCCAGAGCTATAATAACGCAAAAGAAACAGATGAGTCCAACCCAGAAACTGGACCTTGGAGAATTACACTAGATGCACCAGTCATTACTCCCTTCCTCAGACACAGCAAGAAAAGAGAATACCGCGAGAAACTGTATAAAGCCTATATTACCCGCGCAGATTCCGGTGAGTTGGATAATAGACCGCTCATAACTGATATACTCAAGTTAAGACGGGAACTAGCTAACCTCCTCAAATATGATACATATGGAGATCTAAGCTTGGCATCAAAAATGGCTCCTAATATCGATGCTGTTTTCAAGTTACTCGACGAGCTGTTTGTGGCTTCTAAACCTCATCAGCATCGAGAATTCAAGGAACTAGAACAAATTGCTGCGGAGAGTGGGCAAGAAGAAGCTCTGGAACACTGGGATACGGCTTACTGGACTGAGCGTCTCAAAGAGAAGCGTTTTGATTTCACTGATGATGAATTAAGACCATACTTCCCCATGCCAAAAGTGCTTGAGGGAATGTTTGGGTTAACAGAGTATCTTTTAGATGTACAGATTGTGGAATCTGATGGCGAAGCACCAGTCTGGCACAAGGATGTCAGATACTTCAAAGTGTATGAGAATGAGAAGCAGATCGGTTCATTCTACCTTGATGCATACAGTAGACCCGAGGAAAAACGTGGCGGAGCATGGATGGATAATTGTCTAAATCGACGAATCGTTGACGGAAGCCTCCGATTGCCTGTTGTATATCTCAATGCTAATGGTACACCTCCAGTTGGAGAAAAACCCTCGCTAATGAGTTTCGATGAGGTTACTACCCTTTTTCATGAATTTGGTCACGGTCTACAAGGCATGCTTACCAAGGTTGATATTGCTGAGGTCTCGGGTATCAACGGCGTTGAATGGGATGCGGTGGAGATCAGTAGCCAATTCATGGAGAACTGGTGTTATCATGAACCCACGATGAGAACTATCTCGGGTCACTGGGAGACTGGTGAACCGCTTCCTGAT
>CAZZFH010000095.1:0-4606 GCA_964653295.1 uncultured Candidatus Bathyarchaeia archaeon
CAAACATATCACTAAACCCAAAACTCCAAAGAGACTCAATACCACGTTTTTCAGACACCCTCCACTTATTATTATAATAAAAGGTCTCAAACTCGGTTTCATGAAACAGCAATACACAGTGAATATGCGGATAGCCGTCTTGTTGAGCCTCCCAACAACGAATAATACTTATTTTACCATATCTCCGCCTCATCGCAGAAATCCAGCGATTAAAATCCTTACCAACCTCTTCCCATAATATGTCTAATCGCTCATTACGAGCATAGGTTAAGGTGACAAAGATAGCCCTTGTTTTCTGAACCTTATTTCTGTCACTATAGTTAAAGAACTCAATCTGAGGCAACTCGTATAAGTGCCTTAATCGTTTTCCGAGTTTCCAAGAATAAACATCATTACCACGTTTTGAAGCCTTGACCGCTTTGTATGTTTTCTCGTATGTGTAGATGTTTTCTTTTCTGAATATTAAATACTCTACGAAGGTACTCCAATAGATGAATGCATTAATTATTGCGTCTAGGTCTGGGTTCTTGAAGCTGAGTAGTGCCTTATAGTGTCCAAGTCTAGGCTTAGGAATTGAAGATGACATAAAACGGGCATACAGACCACCCTAGAATTGCTGAAAAAAGAGGAAATTGAGAGCTAAGATCAGCCTAAGTTAGTACCTAGAGCCCAGTATCTTCCGGGCTACCATTTACTTGCGATTTTTCTGGGTAATAGGTGGAGTGAGGATAAAATATTGGAATATCTCTGGGTTACTTTATGGGTTTCTGGATAATTGGCTTCCAAGCACAAGGACCCAGAGTAAATTGGTGTAGATAACAATTCTCTCCAAGGTCCCCTTGTACAACCCCAAGAACATAGCCCTTGACTCCACCGATAAACCCAGATAAGGGATAAACCAAAGACCAGTAACCAGAGAAACCATACCAAGTATAACACAGAAATATGCAGCCGGTTTTTCCTGAAGCCTATACGAGAACATGGCAGAAAGGGCTCCAAAAATCAAAGCTATTGGAGTAACTATTCCATGCATTGGTCTTGAATCCTCGGGGAAAACCCCAACGCCTATTGTAGCAAGACCAGTGATCAGAAACAAAACGAAGAAAACCCGGGAGGGGTAGAACTTTCGGATCAGGATTGATGCGATGGTCGCACTGAGTCCAAGAATAATAGTTGAGGCATTGTAAAATATGGCAGCCGTTCCAGTTCCTAATGAACTAACATAATGAATGCTGCTGATGTAGTTTGGTTGGATTCCTTCTGCTAAGATTACTACTAATATCCACTGGATTATCCCCGTGAGGAGTAATGCGCTCGTGATTTTTCTGTTTCTTGACTCTGTTATCATATGTATACGGCCTTGGGTTAATCACCATTATTGGTGGTATATAATCTCGTAACAATGTTTCATGCGAATGAAAGAGCAAATATGATTAGAGATATTACTAACGGTCTTTTTACCGGTGTTTTTAGCCAAGCCTCGAACAGGTTTCGGGTTACCATTTTCCAACTTTTTTTGAAGGCGGAACGGTTTTAAACCATGATAATCCTGAGCCTTTGTCTAAATTGAGGAAGAATTTAATCATATCGGGAATAATTGGTCTGTTCATCGGGTTATTCGTATTTGATTATTTCATCTATGGAGTACCAACCATAAGCCTCGTATCAATCATGATAATAATCACTGGAGCAAGAAGCCGGAATCAGGAACAGCCACTTCCTACAATCCATATTCCTCTACAACTACACTGCACTAACTGTGGAAACCCCATCCATCCTGGGCACAAGTTCTGTACGAGCTGTGGAGCTGCAAACCCATACCATCAAGCAGAGCCTCAGCCACAAATCCAAACACCAACAGCGACACAACCCATGGAACAACCAATCATAGCCACAACGGGAGTAGAAGTAAGCACAATAGGCAACCTAGGACGAGCCTTCATGAACCTATTCCTAGAAAGAGCACCAATGGGGAATGTCTCCAACGCAGTCTATGAGAAACTCGATCCCGTGGGAATACTGGGCTCAATGAAGCTACTGCTAGTCTCAGCGGCGCTATTCATTGGATTCTATGCATTGTTCTTCGGGGGTCAAGCATACGCAATCATCAACAGCAACCTATTCTATTTCATCGCCACCTACAGCGTCGCAGCAATCTACTTCATCATAATCTACAAAACAGACAAGTACGAGCGAGAACCCTTCAAATTCATATTATTCGTCTTCGTCTGGGGCGTATTCTGTGGAATCATAGCAGCACCCCTCAACGACATATTAGGCCCCCTCTTCCAAGCTAGCCTAGGAAACGCAACCCTCATTGGACCCTTCACGGAAGAACCTCTCAAAGCAGCAGGACTGTATTATCTAGTAACCAGAAAACGCTTCAGCAAAGAGTTCAATACACCCCTCGATGGCATCGTCTACGGATTCGCAGCAGGAATGGGATTCTTCGCCATGGAGAACTTCATCTATTATCTCAATCCACAAGGCGGAGGACCCGATCTCCTATTACTGAGATCACTCCTCCTCTGGGGTCACGGAGTTTGGGTCGCAACCACTGGACTATGGTTAGCAATCGCTAAGACCCAACGAGGATACCTCAAACGAACAGACCTCATACCCGGCATGATAGTAGCAATAGTAATGCATTTTCTCTGGAATGGTTGGCAGGGTTTCCTTGGGGCAGATCTGGGTTGGGTCGCGTTAATTGGGCAATTGATATTCCAGTTCTGGTATATGAAAAAGATAATTAGGGAAGCTCTCAGGGACGAGGTTATCTGGGGATATGGGCAGGGAATGGCTCCAGTCGAGTAGTCTTAATCATTTTTCGTATTTTTGATCAGAACCCATAAATGCGTTTATGGACTCTTCTTTGATATTCGGACTGAAGAGTATGAGTGAATCAGTAAACAAACTGAGTTTCGATAACAAGGATTTCAAATTCATGGCAGCATATGGGCAATATTCTGAAAAATTTGATCTAGCTGAAAGCGAAGAACGCAAGACAAAACTCAATGAAGCAATAACCCAACTCCACACAAAGGAGATCACCTACCCAGACTACTACAGCATATTAGACGATGAAACAGACGACCGGAAAAAATTCTTCCGCGCCAAAATAAGTACCACCCGTAAATTCGCATACCGCAAAAATGAGCGCAAAGTAGATCGAATCAGACGCCACAAGTAGCACAACATAGGACTTTAACCTATGGACCACGATATGCATACAATCGGTGAACTAGTTTGGACTATGTACAGGTAACAGAAAACGTTGGCTATATTCCCGGTGCAGTTAATATGGGTGTCATTAGAAACGGGGAGGATGCTCTGCTTGTTGATACTGGGCTCGATAAGGATAATGGGCGAAAGACCCTGCGCCTTTTAGAGGAACAAGGACTCAGACTCAAGGCGATAATCAATACTCATAGCCACGCCGATCACTTTGGGGGAAACGCATACCTCACAAGAAACACCGATGCACAGGTATATGCGCCGAGCATAGAATCCAGTATAATCCAGAACCCACTGCTGGAGCCAATCTACCTGTTCCACGGGGCGAACCCCATCAGGAACCTGCATAACAAGTTTGTACTTGCTTCTCCTTCACCGGTAGACCATGTAATTGAACCGGGCAAGTTATCCATCATAGGTTTGGAGCTTGAGATACTCGCATTACCCGGTCATAGCTTCAACCAGATAGGCGTAAAACATGATAACGTGTTGTTTTGCGCTGACACTGTATTCTCTGAGAGGGTTATAGACAAGTACAGGATACCTGTGGTGCAGGATGTTGGGACTCATCTCAAGACGCTTGAGGCGCTCAGAGAGATGGAGTGTATGTTATTTGTGCCTGCTCACACCAAGCCTACGGAAGACATCAAACCATTGGTTGATAAGAACCTAGACACCACAAACAGCATCATCGCCGACATCAAGAAGCTACTCAATGAGCCCAAGACCACAGACCAGATACAATCAGGACTAGGAAAACAATACGGGCTAGACCTCAATGTCGTCCAGCAGTATTACCTCATTCATATGACCATAATGGCATATCTTGGATACCTTTACGATTCTAAGCAAGCAGAGATCATTATGGAGGATAACCTCCTATACTGGTCAATCCTTGACAGCTAAGCTGAATACCAGAATAGCCAGATACATTATCCCGGTAGCCACCAAGAAAATAGGCAGGTATCCGTAAGAGTCGGCGATCCAAGCACCTACGACTGGTGCAATTATCCCTGTGATACTGCTGGGCATGAAGGTCAAAGCGAAACCCATTCCCATTTGGCTGGGAGGCGAGAGCTTGGCTGTTATGGCCGCTTGTCCCGGCATAGCCATTATCCCACACAGCCTGTAGAGGAGATATACCCCCATGAAAGGATAGACCCCCGGGACATAGAAGGCTGCGATGAAGAATGTGCTCGCCAAGGCCATGCTTAGGATTACCCAACGTTTCTCCCCAAAGCGGGTGGCAAGATAACCACCAATGGGAGACCCTACCAATCCAAGAACACCGGAAATCCCCAACATGAGCCCAATCTGAACAGTGCTCCAGCCCCTTACCTCACTTAGATAAAGGCTTAGGAAAGGCGCGAAC
>CAZZFH010000095.1:4616-7853 GCA_964653295.1 uncultured Candidatus Bathyarchaeia archaeon
AAACATACGAACACCTCGTGATGCGATGTACAACAGGAATTCACGGGTTAGAAGCGATGTGGGTTCATCAGGGTCATGCGTCTCATCATGGTTGTTCCCGTTATGTTCTCCCTTTGGGTCTGTTTTCGCCATCATGATGAATACGATTCCTAGGATGATGGGGATCACCCAGAACTGGTAAACCTGTCTCCAGACAAGACCCAGAGATAATAAGATAGAGACACTTAGAGGACCAAGGGAGACTCCGAAGGTTCCGCCAGCGTTTAGGAACCCCATGGCTTTCGCTCTATCTTTGAGGGTTGCGGTTCTAGCTGAATAGCTGTGTGCTGGAGGATGGTAAAAGGTGCTTGTGAGTGTAAAAAGGACCGCTGCCACCACGTACATCCATGGAGATACACTGAAACCGGCGATTAATGCGCCGATGGCTGCCATGCTCATACTGAGGGCTATAATCTTTTTCGATCCAAATCTATCACTGATCCATCCAGCTGGTATACTGAATATCGCTTGGCTTAATGGGGGAACCGCGGATATTACGCCTATCTGGAAGTTGTTTAGCTGGAAGTCTTTCTTGATATCTGGATATATTGTTGACTGCATGTTTCCAGCGGCGTGCACAAGGGCGTGGGTTACCACCATGGCGATTATGCCCATGTTTAAAAGGGGTTTTTTTTCTTCGCTAGCATTCTCGTCTACCATAGAGTCTAATCAACTTTACTGCCCTGTAGCGTTCCACACATATAATTAGACCGGTTCTCGAATCCCATAAATATTCATTAGACAAATCCAAACCATGCCACTCCGATTCAATTTAATCGAGCTAACCATAAGACAATACCACAATGCCCTAAGAAAAAACGAGATAACATGTAGCAAAATAGTAAAAGAATATCTCAACAGGATAAACAGGCTCGACAAGTCAACAGGTTTGAACTCCATGGTAGTACTCAACCCAGACGCAGTGAAACAAGCACAAGAACTAGACAAAGAATACCAAGAGACAGGAAAACTACGCCCACTGCACGGGGTACCAGCCATAATCAAAGATAATTATGATACATATGATCTTCAAACTACCGCAGGGAGCCTAGCAATGAAAGGCAGCATACCCCCAGATGACGCGTATCAGGTTAAGAGACTGAGGGAAGTGGGAGCAGTGGTCTTGGGTAAGAGTAACATGGCTGAGTGGGCATTCAGTCCATATCAAACAGTAAGCAGCATAGCAGGAACCACCAGAAACCCTTACGATCTCGAAAGGGTCCCAGCTGGGAGTAGTGGTGGAACCGCGGCGGCGGTAGCAGCTAATCTGGGTTTGATTGGGTTAGGCACGGATACTGGGAACAGCATCAGGGGTCCAAGCAGTCATTGTTGTCTGGTAGGTGTTAGATCAACTATGGGGCTGACCAGCAGGGATGGTATCATTCCACTGTATTTGAGGAATGATATCGGTGGACCCATCTGCAGGACCGTTGAGGATGCGGTGAGGGCGCTGGATGTTATCGCGGGGTATGACCGAGCTGACTCAATAACCAAGTTGTCTATTGGGAAGAAAACTGAATCGTTCGTGGATCACCTCAAGCCTGATGGATTGAATGGGAAAAGGATAGGGGTCTTCAGGCACTATACTGATGAGCCAACGACAGACCCTGAGGTGCTCAAGGTATATGAGAAAGCCCTTGAATGTCTCGCGGAGAATGGCGCCACGCTGATTGATCCCTTTGAGATCCCTGATTTCATTGAATTAACATTGGATATCTGGTGTAACACATTCAAACGAGACCTGAAACAATACCTCGCAACAATCGAAAATCCTCCATACAACAACATCGAGGAGATCTATGATAGCGGGCTCTACTCAGAATACATCGGCGAGAGACTCAAAAGGATGGTTGACTCAGAACCTAATCCGGGATGCGGCGACCTGTACACCGAGCCCAAGAATATCAAGCTCCGAGAAACAATAGTAAACCAGATGAACAAGCACCAGCTAGATGCCTTTGTTTACCCTACATGGAGCAACCCACCGAGACTCATCGGGGATATGGAGAGTCCAGCAGGAGACAACAGCCAGAAAATACCACCACACACCGGGCTACCGGGTTTCACAGTACCCATGGGATACACCTATAATGGTCTGCCAGCTGGTCTCCAGATAGTGGGTAGATTATTCAGCGAACCAACCCTAATCGAGATCGCCTACGCCTATGAACAAGCTACACTGCACAGGAAGCCCCCTAAGGGTTTTGATTAGCCCTTGTAGCTGAGTTTCTTCAATAGTGAGCCCAGTATCCCGTCTGGGAAGAAGGGTATAGAGACCAGAATATACAGACAGGGTACGATGAATTGATAGTCTCCGGTCCATGCTCCGATGCTTGACTGGGTTAACTGTGTGAGCCAGATCAGAAGCCACGATAGGAATAATCCCCCAAATACGGGCTCCCTGATACCACTTAAGCCACTGAACAACGAGACCCCTACCACAATTAGCACAAGCAGTGTGCTCGTCATCCCTACATGGAACCACACAGAGAACAGAACACCTGCTGTGCAAGCAGATGCCCCTGCGAGGAAATAGACAAGCGTATTCCACCTGTTTGAAATCTTGGTGGTGACTGCTGGCTCGATTATGTAGTGGATTATGGTCTGGAAGACTAACCAAGCAGTAGTAATTAGCAACACACCGGGTATATTGAATAGGGTAAAATCATAGTCCATTAGGTGTGGTATCATAAGGTAATATGCTGACAATGATCTTATGCTTGAGAAGACAAACCATCCTCCTCCATGAAGCACCAGATAACCAATGAAAGATGCTAGTGTAACCAACATAAACGAGTCACGTTTACTCAAAACTCCAAACATGTTATTCAACAACAGATTAACGAATCCGCCAAAAAATACGCAAAATAAGAGACCCCAATATGGGCTCATCTGAAAAACCCTGACAAGAGCCGATGAAACCAAGGCACCAACATACATCAACCCCGGTAAGCTAAGGTTCAGCACACCATTCTTCCGGTAATTCAGGGACATTGAGCTAGCCGCGATGGATATCAATGCGCCATATACGAAGACTATAGACAGGTGGTCAGGAGCAGGATACATTGAGACTATGATGGTTGAAGGGTTTTTAAAACTCCTCTATGGTCTCTGGCTTCCGTTGGACATGGAATAACCTGTCCAGTTGGTCCAGATATGACTCATCGGAGACCTTGACCAAGCTATAATTCCATAGCT
>CAZZFH010000096.1:0-7800 GCA_964653295.1 uncultured Candidatus Bathyarchaeia archaeon
CTTCGGCTACGGTGAGCGAGAGCGCATCGGCATGATGTACTTCCTATGGACACATGTGGGCGCAGTCATCTTGCTGGCTGGACTATTAACAAGCTACTGGATTACAGGCAGCTTCGAGATCAGCGCACTAACTGGAGTGGTAGGTCACCCATGGGCTGGATGGGTTGCATTTGCAATCCTAATCGGGTTCTTTACAAAGATGGCGGTCTTCGGTATCCACATCTGGCTACCATACGCACACGGTGAGGCACCAACACCTATCAGTGCTCTACTGAGTCCCGCGATGATCGGTATCGGAAGCTACGCAGCCGTAAGGCTCGTTGCGGTCCCGATGGCACCTGTCTTCGCGAAGTTCAGTATGGTGTTCACGGTCTGGGCGTTACTCACGATGGTCTACGGTGGCTTGATGGCGCTAGCGCAGGACGACATCAAACGGTTCTTAGCGTACAGCAGCGTCAGCCAAATGGGATACATCTTCCTTGGATTAGCCAGCGCAGCAGCATATGGAGAGGCGGGAGCCATATTCCACTATGTGAGCCACGGCTTCGGCAAGTGTATCTTATTCTGTACCGCAGGCGTGCTTATCGCTAACACTGGAACCCGAAGCATAAAGAAGATGGGCGGCTTGGCTGACAAGATGCCTATCACAGCAACATTATGCTTGATTGGGTTCTTCGTTATCGGAGGTGTACCACCAACCATTGGCTTCATGAGCAAATTCATGATATTCACAGGCGTATTCGAAACAGCACTAGGCAACCCTGCCCAACTGGCTGTAGCAGTCGTCGCGATCATCATGACCGCTCTAACCATAGGTTACAGTTTTTGGACCGTTAGGAGAGTATTCTTTGGGCCCTTGGCAGAAGGAATGGAAGAGGTCAAGGAAGCAAACATGCTCTACCTCATACCAATGATAGCCTTCGCGGTTATCGCGGTAATCATAGGTGTCTATCCCAAGCTGGTTACAGACTACCTAGTCCCCTTCTTCCTAGGCTAGAACCCTCTCTCTTTCTATTTTTTTATTAATTTTTAGATAGATTACTCGTCAAATATGGGATTAATATTATCAGACCAGTCCAGAAAACCAGATCGACAATCATGTTTACCATATTTACCCTCCAAGTATCAACCGGTCCCGCGATTGTAACCAATTGATGGGTGCTCCATACTAGTGGGAGCCCGTGAAGCACATGAACATTATCTGGGAAACTAATATTTCTTCCATAAACCATGGCCACTAACATGATGACCGCGACAAGAATCTGGTATGTCTTTGCTTTATCCATACTATCTGTTTTATTGGGGCGGATATTAAACCTCTAAGGTTTTCAATTAGAAGTTGTTCAATACTTCTATGAAGGATTTTCCCATCATCGAGACCGAGAGGCTCATACTTCGTGGACCTAAACCCCGAGACCTCAAACCGGTCTATGATATCCACTCTGACCCAGAGGTAATGAGATTTTATGGTGTGCTGCCATACGAGTCTACTGATAAAGCCCAGAAACACTTAGACTGGCTATCATCGCTCCATAGCGAGGATAAGGGGCTCAGACCAATTATCACCCTCAAAGATGAGGACACTTACATCGGGGATGTAGGGTATTATGATTATGAGAAGAAGCATAATCGCGCTGAGATTGGTTACATCTTGGGGAAGGAGTACTGGGGCAATGGTATAATGTCGGAGGCTCTGGAAGCGATGCTCATTTATGGCTTTAATAAGATGGGTCTCAATCGTGTTCAGGCTCTAATCGATCCAAGAAACTCTGGTTCACTACGAGTAGCGGAAAAACAGGGATTCACTTATGAGGGCACATTCAGGGAATATGAGTTGGAATATGGTGAGTACATAGACCTGAACATGTATAGCCTGCTTAAACGAGAATACTCAAGGTAAATCCTATTTAGTAACTATTTAATCCCGTGCACCCCATCCTATGTCGATACTAGTGATCGATCAAGAGACACTAACCAACAGGATAGCCCGTATTATCGCATCTACTCGTTTCCCCTTCGTAGACCAAGATACTTGGCCAAAAGGTCAACAGACTCTGGTAAATGATGAGATCAAGCGATACGCCGTCAGCACAGACGCAGGGGTTCTTTACCCCAATATAGTGATAACTAATCCTGATGGGACAATCAGAGAACTAGGAACCGTGGAGCCAAAAGAAGATATAAAAATCGATAGCGTTGTACGCTGGAGCGCCTTATCAGATGTTGCTCCATATGGTCGAGAGTATAAGAAACTCTTCCTATATGTACCCGAAGGAAGCGAAGAGAAGACCAAGAAGCTCCTCGAAGAGTATAAGATCGATTACGATGGCATCAGGGCTTACCGCGTAGAACCCCAGACACTCAAGATAATACCATACATCACACGCAACGATGAATACGACCACACGGTAACTTAGTAAGACATATTAAAGACAAGTAAGACCAAAATAACTAGAGTAAGAATTTGACTGAGTATGTAAGCCTAAGTACTAGAGGACAACTAGTAATTCCAAAAGAGGCTAGGGAAAAGATGGGTCTCCAACCAGGTGATAAACTCACATATGATGTTACCCCTGATAAAATTACTTTCAGAAAAACGCCAAAAAGCTATACAGAATACATGCTAGGGCTTCACAAGGAAGTCTGGCGAGACGAGGACTCTGAAGAATATCTTAAGCGAGAGCGTCAGACTTGGAAACAGGAATAAGTGCTCTACAAGACAGCAAGATAATTGCCCTTGATACGATGGTTTTCATTTATCATCTTGAGAATAATCCAATATACAATAAAACTACAGCAAGTATCCTGCGATCAATAGAACTTGGAGAGAAGCAAGGAGTCACATCAACGATAACCCTCTTAGAACTATTAGTAAAGTCGATGCAAATGGAAAATCAAGCTATCATTGAGAATTATACATTCGCTTTGACCACGTTCCCGAATCTAAGGCTTTGTGAACTCTCAACTGAGGTCGCTGTTAAAGCAGCGGAACTTCGAGCTAAATATAGGATATCTACCCCTGATGCAATACAGATCGCGACAGCAATCATTGAAGAAAGTGACCACTTCATAACAAACGATCAATCATTAACCAGAATAGATGAGATATCCATAATTCCTCTGGATCAATTTTAGAACCCTGAGGGGAGGGGGGGGGTAGAGCGAATAACGCGAAACCAGCCCCATTTCCTCAAAATAACCCCCAGAACAACCCAGAACCGATCCCTATTAGTGTAAAAAAGCGGTATGGTTACGGGCAAATAATGACAAAAAGCGTCACAGTAACGGAGTTCAACTAAACCATAGTATATACTAAAACCCCCCTCAGTCGGAAATCTTTTAAAAGAAATTAACCTGAACCCCCATTGAAATGAGCATAGCTGTCATAGGTCCCTCATCATTTGTAACATGCTTCCAGCTCATAGGAGCACGAGGCTATGAGGCAAACAATGAAGAGACAGTGATTGCCACCCTAAACCGCATCGCGCATGAAGAATACAAGATAATCATCGTGCCGGAGCAGTACACGGAGGCCACACGACCCATACGAGAAGACGTTATGAAGAGGGGCGAGATCACGCCACTCTTCGCGCTTATACCCGGGCTCACAATGGAGACTGGTATGAGAATGGAGGAGCTTCAGGCCGTGGTCTCACTGGCAATAGGGACAAAGTTGGAGATATAGAAGATGGAAATGAAGAATATCCTAGGCTTGAGCGAGAGGCTGACCGCTCTCATCAAGAAGGCTGAAGCAGAGGCACAGGAGATCGTTTCCAAAGCCCAGAGAAAATCAGAGACATCCCTAGCAGAGGCACGGAAAGAGGCTGAGCGAAGGCGTCTTCTGGCTCAACGTAGAACAGGGTTAGAGGAATTCCTAGCCGAATCCGAGGCAGAAGCCGAGAAAGAGGCAAAGGAAGTCACCAAGGACTACGAGAAACGGGTCAAGGAAATCAAGAACACCTCCGAGGAAAAGATCAAGGAGGCAATCGAGTACATAATACAGGAGGTTCTGCCGAAATGAGTGATGAACAGATGGAGAACAAGCTAATCGACAAGACCATAGAACGGCGAAACAATATGCTCGATAAGGCCAAAAAAGAGGCAGCTGCCATAGAATCTAGGACAGAGGCAGAGCTTAAACGAATCAAAGATCAGACCAATCAAGCCATCGAGAACATCCTTGGAGGAGAGATTAGGGCAGTCCACGATAGGATCGTGGGAGGCGCACAGCTCCAAGGCAGAAAACAGGTAATGGAGGCAAGAACCGAGATTATTACAAAGGTGTTCGAAGAGGCTCGAGATGCCCTGATGAAGGTCATTGCTAGCCCAGAATACAAGGATGTATTGGTAAAACTAACATCAGAATCTATCACCAAACTTGATGAAGACTGCATTGTTTACGCGAACAAGGAGGATGCAAAATACCTCAAATCCGAAATGGAGCGTCTGCCAATGGGGCACAAGGTTAAGATCGAGGGGTCAAAGGAGGATATCTTTGGAGGCGTTACCATAGTCAACATGGATGGGACAAAAACCATCTACAATACACTGGAAAGAAGGCTCAAGGCATCGAGAGGCAGGATAATCTCAGAAGTAGCCGAAAAACTGGGGGTAATCTAAGATGGCAGAGAGACTAGAAGGAACAATTGAGAGAATCAACGGCTCACTAATCGTAGGAAAATTCGCAGCAGAGCCCAAGATGGGAGACCTCGTCGAGGTAGGAAACCTCAAGCTCATGGGCGAGATCGTCCGTCTCAGTGAAGAGGTTGCATACATCCAGTGCTACGAGTCCACATCAGGTCTGAAACCCGGAGAGCCAGTCGTGGACATCGGTACACCACTCGTCGCCGAGCTGGGCCCCGGGCTGATGGGTCAGATCGTAGACGGAGTATCTAGGTCAGAGACCGCGTTATGGGCGCTTACAGGGCCTTTCATCACAAGGGGCGCTAACATATTGCCACTGGACCGTGAGAAGAAGTGGAAGTTCGAGCCCACTGCTAAGAAAGGCGACAAGGTTAGTGCAGGTGACGTGATCGGTACCGTGCAGGAGACCGAGACCTTCACTCACAAGATCATGATACCTCCGAACCTGGAAGGAACTATCAAGAGCATCAAAAAAGGCGATTTCACGGTCGTAGACACCATAGGAGTCTTAGAGACCCCCAATGGTGATATTGACCTCACGATGATGCACGTATGGCCAGTTAGGGTAGGCAGACCAATCAAGGAACGCCTAGCACTAGACAGGCCGCTTATCACAGGGCAACGAGTCATCGACACCTTCTTCCCCTGCGCCAAGGGAGGAGCATCAGCTATCCCCGGAGGCTTCGGTACAGGGAAAACAGTCACACTACAACAGATCGCCAAGTGGAGCGACGCAGACATCATTGTCTACATCGGCTGCGGAGAACGCGGAAACGAGATGGCTGACGTAGTCGAGCAGTTCCCAGAGATCGAGGACCCAAGAACAGGTAAAAAACTCATTGAGAGAACAATAATCGTAGCAAACGTATCAAACATGGCTGTAAGCGCCCGTGAAGCCAGCATCTACATGGGCCTCACCATCGGCGAATACTTCAGAGACATGGGATACGACGTATCACTTATGGCTGACTCCACCAGCAGGTGGGCAGAAGCCCTCAGAGACATCAGCGGCCGACTTGAGGAGATCCCAGCTGAGGCAGGGTTCCCAGCGTACCTCGCAGACAGGATCGCGAACATCTATGAGAGAGCAGGCAGGGTAAAGGTTCCAGCCACAGAGGACAGGTATGGAAGCCTCACACTACTGGGAGCAGTATCCCCCCCAGGTGGAGACTACTCAGAGCCTGTAACCACTACTACGCTTAGGTTCATCGGAACCTTCTGGGCATTGGACAGCCAGCTAGCCTACCGTAGGCACTTCCCAGCCATCAACTGGCTTAGGAGCTTCACAAGATATCTAGACGTAGCTGCCAGATGGTGGAGCGAACAGGAACCTACATGGGAGGAAACCCGAGGCCAAGCCCTCAGGATTCTTGAGGAGGCAGCCGAGATCGAGGAGACTGCCCGTATCATCGGAGAGAAGGCTCTACCAGATGACCAGCGACTGGTATTGCTCGTAGCAGAGATGCTCAGAGAAGGCTTCCTAGTCCAGAACGCGTTCCACGATGTTGACCGTTATTGTCCACCTGATAAGCAGGTGAAGCTGTTGAAGCTATTCACTGACTTCTATAACACGGTAAGACCTCTTATCGAGCAGGGCATCCCCATCGACCAGATACGTGAACTAGACGTAATCAGGGAGATCATGAGACTCAAAGAGTATGAAGGCACAAAGCCCATTGATGACGCCAGAGGAACTATGCTGGAAGAGATTAATGGGCTCGCTAAGGAGTACGAGGTGCAAGAAGCATGAGTATAGTATACAAGACAACAACCGAGATCAAAGGCCCTATCTTGATGGTACAGAATACAAACGATGTTGCCTTCGACGAGATCGTATACATTGAGAGACCCAGTGGAGAGATAGTGCAGGGAAGCGTCCTTGACGTTAGCCGAAACTGGGCTATGGTCCAGTGCTTCGGAGAGACCGCGGGCCTCAACCTGAACACCACTGTAACCTTCAGCGGTGACGTACTCAGGATCCCCGTATCAGAGGACCTCATCGGAAGGGTCTTCAACGGTAGCTTCGAGCCATTGGACGGCATGCCACCCATCATCGGAAAGGAGACCCGGGACGTAAACGGGGGCGTCATTAACCCAGCCGCCCGTGAGGTGCCCAAGGAGTTCATCCAGACAGGCATGAGCGGCATCGATGGCATGAACAGCCTTGTCCGTGGCCAGAAGCTGCCTATATTCAGTGAGTCAGGGCTACCCCACAACGAGCTAGCCGCTCAGATCGCCCGACAGGCAACTATCCCTGGGTCTGAGAGCGACTTCGCCATCGTATTCGGCGCCATGGGCATCAAGAACGAGGAAGCCGCCTATTTCAGGTCAGAATTCGAAAAGACAGGAGCACTAAACAAGTCAGTAATGATCCTGAACCTCGCAGACGACCCACCCATCGAGCGTATAGTCACACCACGTATCGCCCAGACAGTCGCAGAGTACCTTGCATTTGACCTAGGGATGCACGTACTGGTTATCTTGACGGACATGACTAACTACGCAGAAGCACTGCGTGCCATCAGCATCGCCAGAGAAGAGATCCCAACCCGAAAAGGATACCCCGGTTATCTTTACAGCGACTTAGCCACGATCTATGAGCGTGCAGGTCGTATCAAGGGAAGACCGGGCTCAGTTACACTGATGCCCATCCTTTCGATGCCGGCTGGAGACCTTACTCACCCGATCCCAGACCTTACAGGGTACATTACCGAGGGTCAGTTGCTGCTCCAGCGTGAGCTTGCGCTTCGTGGCCTCTATCCACCGATGAACGTGCTACCTAGCCTCAGTAGGCTGATGAAGGACGGTATCGGAGCAGAGACTACAAGAGAGGACCATCAAGACGTGTCAAACCAGCTATACATGGCATACGCTGAGGGACAGCGTGCCAGAGGCTTGGTCAGGATAGTCGGAGCCGTCGGGCTCTCAGAGAGGGAGCGCCAGTGGCTAAGCTTCGCTGACAGGTTCGAGGAGGAGTTCATCAGTCAGGGAATCTATGAGAACAGAACCATCGAGCAGACACTTACTCTCGCATGGGACCTACTCGCGGAGCTGCCTGAAGAGGATCTCATCAGGGTCCGTGAAGCATACATCAAGAAGTATCACCCAGCGCACAAGAGTGAAGCATAAACATGTCTGCTACATCCGGCGTCAGGC
>CAZZFH010000097.1:0-7788 GCA_964653295.1 uncultured Candidatus Bathyarchaeia archaeon
TAGGTTCTCTGCTTTTGCTAGCTTGTCACAGAATTCCTGGCTTCCCATGCCTGTGCTCTTGGCATCAAACCATGCGTAAAAGCTTCCCTCAAAGAGGTCACATGTGAGTCCCTCGATGGCGTCTACTGCTGGGCAGAAGTATTTTCTACGCGCATCATATGCTTTGGCGCGTTCATCGACGTATTTGAAGTCGCCATTGAGGGCTGCTGCGCCTGCTGCGTATAGGAATGTTGGTGGTCTTGGCGCCGCCATGCCTGCGATCTGTTTGGATTTGGCTGCGTACATCTCTGGTACAATTATATAGCCGAGTCTCCAACCTGTCATGCTGAAGGTCTTGCTGAAACTCATGATGTTGATGGTTCGTTTTGCGTATTCCTCGCTGAGGCTTGCGGTGGAGACGAACTTGTTGTCATCATAGACGAAGTGGAGATAGATCTCATCGCTGTAGATGCCTAGGTCGTGGTCTACTGCTAGGTCTCCGATGGCTTTCAACTCCTTCGATGTGAAGACGGTACCAGTTGGGTTGTTGGGGTTGCACACCAGCACTGCCTTGGTCTTTGGAGTAACCGCCTCAGCGATTTCATCAAGATCGGGGTGATACTCATTCTCCCTCTCCAGTTGCACTAGGTTCTGTTTGACGCCAAGTCCATTGAGGATACTGAAGTGACCTCTGTAGGTTGGCTCGAACATGAGTATCTCGTCACCCGGGTTCAGGATAGTGCGTAGCGCTACGTATAGTGCTGCGCTGCTTCCTGCACAGGGGATGACCGCAGAGTCTGGGTAGGTTACTCCACCGAATCGCTTGTAGTATTTGACTACTGCGTCTCTGAATACCTTGGGTTTGTCGGTCTGGAAACCATAATGGGTCCATTCTCCGCCCTCTTTCATCTTCTCGATAGCTGCGTCAAAGACGTAGCTTGGTGCCTCGACGTCGGGGTCGCCGACACTGAGAACAATCTTTTCCTTGGACATTGATCGATCTAAAGTACTCCATTCTAATCCTATTTAAGAAACACCTAGAGAAACGAGCATACAAGAATACTTATCTTTTAAAGAAAACTAAATAAGGTGATGGAGATACCGCGGGAGCTTTTCATACTCAGCACAATTATGTTCACAGGGCTTAGCATCGATTTAGCGCGTAAGGCAATACGTGAAAAAACCACTATTCTGTACACGACTCTGCTTCTAACGGTTCTGGGTTCAGTCTGGTCTATCCTAGCCGTGTTCGACCAGATCGAATATGCAGCTGTAGCATGGGTCTCAGCAATGATCATCAGTATACTCATGATGCCTGAGCTGAGCAAACATGTAGATCAACAGATAATGGAGATAAACATCGGGAGCCCATTGAGGCTGCGTGAGTTTTTCACCAGTCAGCAATCTGGTTGGCTGAAGCTCGCTTATCGTCATGGAGTTGGTTTGGCAATTCTGGGTTACGTTGTTTATGCAGTGGTCATCTATAGCGTCGCCTTACTTGCTCTGGACTATTTCTACGATATGGGAAAAAATCTCACAGTCTACACTATGACCATTATACCCATAACAACTTACAGGTTATACAGACAGATAGAGAAGAGATTATCAGTTCAAGAAGTGAATACAGCAGAACAAGTAGCTGTTTAGAATATTCTACATGACCACTATTAATATCATGACACGATAATATTGGGAAAAATAATATAAAAAAGATACAAACTCACACCAAGTAACACAAAAAAAATGCACCGAGTTACCAGTAGCGGACACCAAAAAAGGGTGTTAGAGGGTTGACTTGAACCCTTTGAGCCTATCAACCACTTCTTTAAGTACAGGTACAGACTGAACAAGAGGTACGCGTATAAACCCATCAACGCCGAAACGGTCGCCTGGACTCAAAGCCACATTCTGGCTCTCCTGAAGCTTCTTCAAGAACTCTTGACTGCCCATGCCCGTGCTTGTTACATCAAACCAAGCGTAGAAGGCACCCTCAAACATATGACACGGCCAACCCATATCATCGACAGCCTTACAGAAGTAATTACGACGCTTCTCATACTCGACCCTTCGCTCTTCGACATACTTGAAGTCGCCACGAAGACACGCTATACCAGCGCGATAGATGAAGGTAGCTGGACGAGGCGCGCTCATCCTGTGGAAAAGGTCTGCTTTTGCTTTGTATTTCTCTGGGATAATATCATAACCCAGCCTCCAACCTGTCATGCTGAAGGTCTTGCTAAAGCTCATGATTCCTAGGGTTCTCTCCTTGTATGCATCACTCAACCCTGCGATGCTGGTGAACTTGTGACCACCATATGTATAGTGAAGATAGATCTCATCAGCCAGCAAAGCGAAATCATGATCAACCGCGAGATCACCGACAGTCTTCAGCTCTTTGGGGGTGAAGACTGTGCCAGTTGGGTTTGCTGGGTTACAGATCAATGCTGCCTTGGTCTTTGGTGTCACATATTCAGCGATCTCATCAACCCGGGGGTGATAATTGGTCTCCCTGTATAGGGGAACCATGTTCATTTTTACACCCATGCCATTGAAGATAGCGGTGTGCCCCATATAGTAGGGGGTGAACATCAAAACCTCATCGCCTTTTTCCAAGCAAGCGCTTAGAGCAATGTATAACGCTGCACTGCTCCCTGCAGCTGGAACCACATCCTTAGGCTCATACTGCACACCTGTGAATTTCTTGTAGTAATCAACTACAGCCTCTGCGAACCTATCCGGATAACCACTATAGTGGGGGTAGTGAGTGTTCATTCCCCCCTCTATGATGCCTATCAGCGCCTCATTTATCGCATATTGAGGTGCCTCAACATCAGGGTCTCCGGCATTCAGCTTGATAAAGTCTTTAGACATATTGAACGCACTCGCATTGAAGGAGTCTAAGTTGTATATAATATTCTATATATTTTATACAAAAATGCATGAAAACATGGAAACCGGTATCAGAACTCGCCAAGGATAAGGAATAATAATCCAACAAACATCATGTGCAACAAACAACATCAAAATACACAGTATCAATGGACATACTCCAAGCAGTAAAACAGGGAAATCAGCCAAACAACCAAAATAAAAACCTCATCAACACACTCATCAACAAAGGATACCTAACAAGAAACAATGGAATACCAAACACCCAGTTCTCACTAACAGAGAAAGGCGCCAAAACACTCAAAGAATACAATGAGATGAAAAAAATAATAGAAAAAACTAGAGAAGGAATCCATCCTTCAATGGATCATCTGGGTCAATGATCACCTGCATAAACCCGGTAACATATGCAGTAGCCATAACATCTGGCACAATAGCCTTGTACTTACCGAGCTTCTTCTCCTCGGAGATCTTACCCACCATCACCGTACTGATAGTAGACTCGAACTTTACCTCATCACCAGGCTTGATCTCGCCCTTACCATACATTGCTGCCATTCTTGCGTTGCTGCATGTTCCAGCGGGGCTTCTGCATGTCTGTTTTGGTCCGAAGACGTTCCAGTGCCTGCTGGTGTACTCTGGCTTGCTTGGCTTGGTATAGAAGGTAACCAAGTCCAGGATATTTAACTCTGGATACTCTGGGTGATCAACTTTGATGGTATCAGCGATATGGTTCCTTATCTTCCATCCAAGGGGTATCCACTCATCCTTGTTCTCCTGTGTCGGCTTCAACCCGATGCTATCAGCATCAATGAAGGCATACCAGAGCCCACCATATGCGATATCAGCCTCGACCTCACCCAGATCAGGGATATCGAACTTCATGGTCTTCCAGTAGAAACTAGGAACACCCTGCATGTAGATGCGCTTCGCTGATCCATTTTCAACTTCAACCTTGGTTTTAACCAAACCTGCCACAGTATCAAAAGTAATGTTAGTAACAGGCTCCTTGACATCGATCATACCCGTGTTGACGAGGGCAGCCGAACAACTATAGGTGCTGTCTCCACAGGCGCTAAAGTATCCACCAGTCCAGAGGTAGATGACACCAATATCCGCCTCAGGGCGACATGGCTCGGTAAGAACACTGCCAAGCATACCATCAAAGCCTCTAGGCTCCTTGAGCATTGTTCCAACAAGGTGATCATAGTGGTCTTGGAAGTATTTCTGCTTCTCCTGCATCGTCTTCCCGATGAGCTTGGGTACTCCACCAACCAGGATACGTGTGGATTCACCGCTACAGTGGGTATCGATACATGAGACATAGCGACTGAACTTCATTTTAATCAGATTATGTATCACGACTATCCTTATACGATTATCGGGAGTACTAGAGGAAATACGGTATTAGGTAGCTACTCAGATATAATAAGATGAAAAAAGCACCAGTCTGTTTATCATTGACACCACGCCAAATCAAGACACCCACCACAGCCACCTCAACCACAAGCTCAGGGAGACTGGTACCGAGACTAACCAAAAAGAAACTGATCAAGTATTCGGATATACCGAAGAACCTGCTGATGGTAATAGCGGACTCTATTACAGCGTAGCTGCCAATTCCTATCCCTATGAATCCACCAGCAGGCAGTCCTAAAATAGCCTGCCAGATCAACATATAAATATGCAAAAGTAGGATAACAGAAAAAGGTTTACTCAAAACATCGAATTACAACGCTCCATATATAAGAGCCGTTAAAAACCAGACAACGCACAATAGAAGAGATAACACTTGACGACCATGATCGCAGTATCATATCTAATCGCAGGCACCATAGAGATAGCGTTACCCCTAGCCTTGGGATACCTTCTGATAAAACGGTTGAACACTAGTTGGAAGCTATTGCTCATTGGAGCAATGATGTTTCTAGTCAGCCTAGTAAGACTCCCGCTAAATAATTATCTAACCCAACTCGTCGTATCAGGTGAGATCACCAGCATATCCTTCTGGCTCATATACCTGATACCATCAATCACATCAGGGTTATTCGAGGAAACCGCCCGGTACCTAGGAATAAGATACCTCATAAAAAATGACAGCTACAGGACCGGTTTAACATATGGGGCAGGTCATGGGGGGATAGAATCTATCTTTCTGGTAGGGTTAAACGTCCTAACAATAGGCATTATCTTGCTCACTAATCCTGAGTCCCTCGGCGAAATGCAGCTCTACGCAATCAACTCAAACCCGTGGTATCTACCCCTCGTTGGCGCATATGAAAGGATAATGTCAATGATAATTCATTTCAGCTTATCAATAATGGTACTCGAAACAATAAGACAAAAGAAAATACATTATCTCTTACTGGCGATCCTAGTACACGCTGCCATAAACTATCTCTCTGTCACCGCTGTAGGATACAGCATATTATACGCTGAGATGGTAATCACAGGCTTCGCCATCGGATTAGCCCAATGGGCTTACCCAAGGGTGCGAGAGACACTCAGGGCTTGAAAGGTTTACCTTCCGTCTTCACAGACTCAGGGACCTTGTCAATCCATTTATTGAGCCACTCAATGTCCTTTTCCTCGTCCCGCAAATCATCAGGCATAAGCTCGGGAATAGTCTCAACAGAGCTACCGATGGGATACCATCTACCACAGACAGGGCACCTGAGCAAGCCTTCCTCAACCTCGACCAAGTTAAGATACCTATACAGGACATCGATCCCCTCAGGATACTTGTCTAGAAGATTCTTCTCAGAAGTATCCTCCTCAAACTCTAGCCTGTCAATAAACTTCAAGGCATCAGCCAGTAGCTCCAAGGTATGATTTGACCCGGTCTGATCATCTATGGCTTTTACAGAGGATGGGCTGATTGTTCCATCTGAGATCTGTTTCGCTAAATGAGTATACTGTTTTGAGAAGTATTGAGAGGGTTTACCTGCTTCCCTGTTGATTTTATCCAGTTCCTCTTCGGAGGTCTCCCATTTATAGAAATAAGCCTCCAGCGGGTGGTGTTTATCGATGGGACAAGCCAATACATTGAGTAACCAAGGCTTCAAAGTGATCGCATAGCCAATAGACTGTGCTAGATAAAAAATAATGCCCCTCTATCTGAACAAAGGATATTTCTTCAGATTGGGAAATGCAGACTTGGCGAACCTGAGACGCCTCTTATCCGCCTTGAGCCAATTATACATATCCCAAAAATTCTTGCCCCATTTCTCAGTCCTTTCCTCAATAGTCTCATAGCCAATATTCTTGAGCTCGTTGATATAGGCTAGCTCAACAAGCTTTTGACCCCTGCCTTCTATCTTGCCCCTTTCGACTACTTCTTCACCGTACTTCTCCAAGAGGGCTTCTCCGGCAATATTCAATATATCACCGGTGCAGACGATTATCTTTTCCTTCTCCCTGAGCTTGAGACGTTCAACGAGTTCTAGCGAGATTCGTTTTGCCTCGACAAGGTGAGTCTTTTTCGCGTAGAGGGGCATCTGGAAATGCTTCACGTTTATTAGATCATAGATAAAATGGTCGTCCTCTGGGCGATAGGCGCCGATAACGGTTCCGAATAATAGATCTCCGCTACCAGCATCATCAATGAGAATAGTCAAATAGTATTACCCTTGGAGCTTCTTGACTATTTCCTGAGCCTTGGGGAACCTGATCTCACCTGATCCCACTAACTCCGCGACAGCCTTCTCGATCATATCTCCCTTGGCACCAGCCATTACCACGAGGTTTCTGGCGTGAAGCCTCATATGTCCCTGCTGTATGCCTTCTTGGGTTAACGCCCTTAATGCCCCGAGGTTCTGGGCTAATCCAACAGCGCACATCACCTCTCCAAGCTCAACTGCCTTGTCTACACCAAGTATCTTGCGGGCAACCTGTGCCATGGGGTGGCTTCGAGTCGCCCCGCCTACTAATCCTACTGCCATGGGTAGTGTCATTTCACCTATTAGATCACCATTGGAGTCTTTACTCCATTTACTCATGCTCCTATACTGTCCATCCTTTACTGCGTAGCTGTGGGCACCAGCCTCTATAGCCCTGTGATCTTGAGCGAAAGCAAGGGCGACAGCAGCTATACCGTTCATGATTCCCTTGTTATGAGTCGCTGCACGGTATGGGTCAGCGTCAGCGAAAGCCCAAGCAGCTACAATGTTATCAACTGCCTTGGGTCCTCCAATATCCTCCGCCTTTATCTTGCCCTTCACAGTAACCAGTCTTCTATCAGCAAGATTACTGATTATTCTCAGAAGACTCCTGCCTCCAGTGAGTTCAGCGATTGTTGGTGCCAATGCCTCCGCCATTGTATTAACAGCATTCGCCCCCATAGCATCCCTACAGTCCACAAGCAGATGGACAATAAGCATCTGCCCGATAGCGGTCTGAAGGGGCCTGAGCTCGATATCCTTGGCGCCCCCACCGAATTTCACCAACACTGGATCTAACTCGTTGGCGGCTTCCAAGAGTTTTTCCTTATTTTCTTCTATTGTTTTGATGGCTTTCTCCATATCAGGGATCTCAAGTACCTGAATCTGGCCGATCATCACAGGATCAGTAGTAGACCCGACAATACCAGTACCTGCTCTCATTAGTCTCGCCATATTACTGGCTGCAGCTACTACGCTGGGTTCTTCTCCTGCCATTGGTATGAGATAATCCTTGGAGTTTATCCTGAAGTTCACTGCGACGCTGAATGGGTATGCGATGCTGCCTACGACGTTTTCTGTCATGCGATCAGCTGCGTCAATGCTCAGCCCACCATCACTCTTGAGAACCGCAATGTCTTCTTCTGTGAGTCCGCATCGTTCTGCAACGACCTTGACCCTTTCATCAACTGGTTTTTTATAGAAACCCGATATTCGGCTTGAGAACTCTGAGGCCATGTTCTTTTCCTCGATTCTTGGAAAG
>CAZZFH010000098.1:0-7637 GCA_964653295.1 uncultured Candidatus Bathyarchaeia archaeon
CCTAGGCTCAACAATACTGGTCACAGCACCCAAGCTCAACCAAGTGAAACGAATCGCCTTCAAACACCTCCACGACCACATGCACCGCATAAAAAAACACGACAAATCATTCTACAATATGCTCTGCGGAGACCGTGGCTTGATGCGTACAATAATCCGGCTAAAAAACGGCTCAACAATACTAGCCGAACCACCAGTCCCTGAAACCATACGAGGACACACCGCGAAAGCAGTATACCTCATGGAGATGAACTTCATCCGCGAAGACCAAGAACTATACACCTCGGTTCTCTTCACCCTCAACACCACAAACGGCTACTTGATCGCTGAATCCACGCCATGGACCACAGACAGCGTCTTCTATCAGATATTCAACGACAAACGATACAACCAGTTCAACACCCACACCATACCCTACACAGAGGCACTACCACCAAACGGACCACTCACCCCAGAAATAGTCAAAATGATCCAAAACCAGCTCCTCCTCGACCCAGACCGCTGGAGACGCGAGATGCTCTGCCAATGGACCCAAGACACAGACCGGTGGCTACCCATGAGCCTCATAACCTTCTGCACCGATCAAAACACAGAATACTATGATACCTCAACCAAGCAGTGGAGCGAGTTCTACATCGGAGTAGACCTTGGAAAGAAACAAGACCACACAGTAATAGCCGCAATAGAAAGACAAGATGATCAACTATACCTCAGACTATGCCACCAATTCAAACTCGACACCCCATACACCACAGTCATCGGCTACCTCAAACACCTACAAGACCACTGGAGACACATACACACCATAAACATCGACAAGACAGGCGTCGGAGAATACGTCTACGAGGACATGAAAAACACAGGAATAAGAAACCTAAACGGCACCACATTCACCCAAAAAACCAAGGAAACCCTAGCAACAACACTCAGAGAAACCATGAGAAAAGCCCAATGCCCCCGATGCGGCTGGAAAGGCAGCATACAAACCACAAACCCACTACCAAGACACTGCCCAAACAACTGCAACAACCCCAACCCACCAAAAACCCTAACCCCCCACACCCACATACCCTACGACCCACCCCTACTCAACGAACTCAACACACCAACATACACACTAACAAAAACAGGACACCTCAAACTCACCCACCCCCAATCCACCCACGACGACAGATTCTGGGCAATCGCTCTAGCAACCCAAGCAGCACTACAAACAAAAACAGGAAAACCACTAGTAAAAACCTAATAGATTATCTGTTTTCTCTATTCGATCTTGTACTATAAAAGATAAAGAAGGGATCATCGTAGCTAGCCCGTCTCTCAATATTTTTGCCAGTTCTTTAAGTAATTCTAGGATTGTAGGTAATTCGTCTACGAGAATTATCAGGATTAACTTAACTAGTGCTAAAATCCCTAGAAATGCGATTAGTGTTTCTACAGCGATGTCTTCGGACAAGCTCGATGAAGTAAGTTGAGCCGATACAGCTACAACTAGATTTCCGACGACAAGTACTTCTCGCATTGTACTACCCTTCTCCCCACCACTACATTTTGTCACAAGATTATGAGATCATACTCATCATCGAGTAACATTATGTATTGATTTGGGGCAATAAAGACTCTATTTTGTCCCACATATAACATTTTACTTTCACAAACGTTTAAAATTGTATAAAAAAGCTAAACAAGTGATGATTATTTGGGTGCCTGAAAACGAGCCACAGCCCGTTCTCCCTAATCGTCCGCACCCGAGACCCGCCTCAAAATACAGGGTAGTACATTAGAGGCGATAATTTTTATCACATCCTAAATATAAAAATCTATCATCACAAACCAAAAAATAATCACAACCATCAATACATTCTCATTAAACCAACTTCATAACAATTCACACCAATTCACACACAAAAAAAATGCACCGAATCCCCACCAGCGGACCCCAAGAAACCCTATAACCCCCCACCCCCCATACACAGTATATTGACCGACCAGCTCTACTGCCCCCAATGCGGAACCCCAGTAACCACACAAGACAAAGAATGCCCCACATGCGGCTACAACCTAGAAGAATGGATGCAACTCAAAGGAATAATAGAAACACCACTAAACCAACCAACAACAATAGACCTGATCAAAGAAGCAGCAACAGCCCTATACAGACCCACACCCATGACAAACCCCCCCAGCAGCAACGTATTCCTCAACCGCACACAAAAATCCACAACCCGATACCTACTATCCGCCATAACCCTCCTACTAACAGGACTCATAATGAGCTACGGCGGCGACTGGCTCACATACATAGGCTTCACAATCGCAGGCTACGCCATACCAGTCATCCTCCTAATCTACATCATACGCAGCGACCGCTATGAACAAGAACCCCTAGCCCTCGTCGCATACTGCTTCGGTTGGGGAGCCTTCAGCGGGATAATCGCTGGCATCCTCAACGCGTTAATCACTTTCCCATACCTAGGCGCAGGAGGAGCCGGATTCATCGAGGAACCCATCAAACTCATAGGCGTCTACTGGATAGCACAAAACACCAGACTAAAAAACGAGTTCAACAACCACCTAGACGGCATGGTATACGGCGCCGCAGCAGGAGCAGGATTCGCGGGACTAGAAAACTTCTGGTACATCACCCAGATGGTCACAACCGGCGCATACCCACCACTACTAGCCATATTCATCAGATCCCTAACAGGCGTCATGCATATCGCTTGGAGCAGCATGGCCGCAAGAAGCCTGGGCTTAGCCAAGGCAACAAAAGGCAGCATAAACTCAAACGACTTAATCCCCGGTACACTGGTATCAGCGGTGCTCCACTTCCTATGGAACACCACCTCCACCCTATTCAGCCTCGTGATCCTATTCCCATTCACCCTCAACAGCATGAGACAAATGATCAAAGTAGCACTACAAGACGAGACCAACTGGGGATACCAGCAATTCGCCCCAAACGAGAGGAACTAGATGACCGCAAACATCTTCGGCTGGCTAAGCTTCCTCGGCATACTCTACGCCACATCTCTATTCCTCTGGAACATCTTCAACCCACACCAGAAAGAAAAAAGAGTAAACCTCCACTGCACCATAAGCAAACTAACCATACCCACCATCGCAGCCCACCTACTATCCCAGCAAATAACCGGATTCAACGACTGGATAATCTGGTCAGGCCTAGGCCTATACATGATTATAATAGCCTCAGGCATAGTCCTGATGTACCTACCAGAGGCAGGTAAACTCAGGTACCATGCGAGATCAATACACCCAGCATTACTAGTCGGACTAGGAATATCACTTCTACACCATGTGCTAACAATACTAGGAATACTTTGAAACCCATTTACCTTCAAGAAACAAGAGGGTTAAACTCATAGCCTTGTGATACCTTCTCTAGCCCATGACCAAAACTTCTGATTCAACCAAGATCGAGCTATATCGCTCAATGGTCGCCATAAGGACCTTCGAGAACGGCGTACGCCTCCTCATGAATGAGGGAAAAATCGGGCACGTCAGCTTCTACACAGGCGGAGAAGCCGTAGCAGCAGCAGTAAGCGCCCACCTGAGAAAAGAGGATCAAATCGGAAGCACCCACAGACCCCTCGGGCACCTAATCGCCAAAGGCGCAGACAAAAAGAAGATGATGGCTGAGATCGCGGGCAAATCCACAGGCACCAACAAGGGCAAAGGAGGAGCATACCACATCTTCGACCCAGAGGTAGGTGCTCTAGGTGCAAACGGCATCGTTGGAGGCAGCGTACCCATGACAGCGGGATACGCTTTAGCCAACCAACTCAAGAGCACTGATAATATCTCGGTAAGCTACTTTGGAGAAGGCGCCAGCAATCAAGGCGGTGTACAGGAGACACTGAACTTGGCTGCCTGCTGGAAGCTACCAATGATATTTGTATGTGAGAACAGTAGCCCCGAGGAACAGACCATGCTGGGCCACAAGATAGACTATCCCCAGCTCAGCATAACAGACATCAGCCTAAGAGCACCCAGCTACGGAATACCTGGAGCCAGTCATGTTGGCTGGGATGTAGAAAAAGTATACGAGAAGGTGGGTGAGGCTGTTATGAGAGCAAGAAACGGTGAGGGTCCTACTTTGCTCGAGTTTAAGATTCATCGGCTCAACGCTGATGAGGAGAGCCAGTACTGTCCAATCAGGTGTTACAGGGAGAAACTCATGAAAGAGGGAGTATTATCCGAGGAACTTGATGCTAAGATAAGGGATAAGGAGGCTAAGCTGGTTGAGGAAGCCATAGATTTCGCTATGGGAAGCCCAGAGCCGGAGCTACTGGATGCATACCAGAACATTTTCGTGGAGGAATCCTAGATGACACGCACAATAACATACGCGGAAGCCATTTGTGAAGCTCAAAGAGACGCCCTCAGAGCAGACCCTGATGTAATACTCTTCGGCGAAAACGTCGCTGCGCCATGGAGACTCGCCACAAAGGGGCTCAAGGATGAGTTTGGCAAGGAACGAGTTAGGGATGCTCCTATTACCGAGACCGCGTTTATCGGAGCAGGTGTGGGAGCAGCAATAGCGGGTACAAAGCCCATTGTTGAGTTGATGTTGATAGACTTTGGCTTGGTTGCCATGGATCAGATACTGAACCAGATGGCCAAGACCACATACATGACAGGGGGAAACGTGAACATACCCATGGTACTCCGAGCCATCTATGGTGCAAGAGGTGGTGGAGCTGCTACACACAGCGAGTGTCTGTATGGGCTCTATGCGCATATGCCGGGTATGAAAGTCGTTGTACCGAGTAATCCGTACGATGCCAAAGGGCTACTCACTACTGCTATCAATGATCCGAACCCCGTGGTCTTTTTCGAGCATGTACTCCTATCAAACATGAAGGGCGAGGTACCAGAAGAATCCTACTCGATCCCATTCGGTGTCGCCAACCTTGTCCGAGAGGGGACAGATGTCACTGTGGTAGCTGTTGGTAAGATGGTGAACGAGGCAGCCAAGGCAGCGGACGAGTTGAAGGGAAAGGTGAGCGTGGAGGTCATTGACCCTAGGACACTGGTTCCACTAGATGAGGAGGCAATCCTAAGAAGCATAAAGAAGACTGGCAGGCTCGTGGTGGTGGATGAGGACTATGAGCGATGCGGCTTCTCAGCAGAAGTCGCCGCTGTTGTAGCGGAGAAGGGGTTCCACAACCTCAAGGCACCTGTTGCTAGGGTAGCGAATCCCAACGTGCCGTTGCCTTTCAACAAGAAACTAGAGAACCATGTGCTACCTGATGCTGAGAAGATCGTTAGGGCAATCAAGAATGTGGTAAAGTGAGTTATTCAACTCAGGTTCTTGTATAGTTCCTCTTTTTCCTGTACACTAAACCGCTCAGTGGAAACTTTTGTGACCAAGCACCCGATTCCAATAGCCGCCCAGAGTGAAATGAAAAACACCGCGTTCTGAGTATTACTCAATACGACCTCACCGGGTACTTGGACAACGAAAAGAAACGCATCGTGCAGGAAGTGGAAAAGAATACTAGGTATCAGGGACCGTGTCTTGTAAGCTGTGTACGTGAACCCTAGAGCGATAACAGATACCGATAAGACATCCACCAGACCCCAAAGATCGAATCCTCTTATGTGAAAGAGGCTGAATATGATGACTTGAAGGAGTGTAGCCTTTCTCAGGAATTTTGTGTCACGAATTAATAGAACCATCAGTACGCCCCTGTAGAACAGTTCCTCTCATAGACCGGGGTTTACACTGAATACGATCTGGGTGACATCTATTGTGCTTTGGTCAAAAACATATAAACCAGACAGCATTGACTCTACGAGCATACCTGACAGCGACAATGCCGCTAGGATAACCCCTAACAGAATGTGTCCTACGAGTTTTTCAGATCGATATATCCCAAACCTACCGAGGAACTCTCCAATGGATACCTTACCGAACGGGATTCCACGTTTTCTAGGCAAGATAAAGAATGCGAAAAATGAGGTCACAGCAAAGTTGAACAGGGACTTGGTTATACGGGAAAAACCAACATCTTGGAGGAGGTCAATTACGGAAGAGATAGAACTCCACACGAGGGGAGCACCTACAGCCAGTAGATAATTTCGGATATTCCATTTATCCTCTGTTTTCAACAAGTTTCACCGTGATTTGATTAAAATCTACTCTTAGTTTCATTTAATTATACTTAATAACCGAGTTAGGAATACCAACATCAATTACTCAAAATAATTATGAAAACTACTGGACATCAATTACATTGCCAAGCAGTTCGATAGCGGTGGTTTCCAGTTCCTTTGCCTCACCAAGCAAATCCGCTACCCTGGTGCATTTCTTTTCAGTCATCTTTGCTCCTTGGTAACTAAACCAGCTTGGCTGCATTTTGGCTGGGTTTGATACGGTTTTTTCTATGATTAGAACTACCCCAGATTCCTCTACTTGTCCTCAAAGTGTTATCTATTTAATAATATTGGAGATTGTCGAGCAGGGCTAGATGTCTGAGGCTTTTCCCGCCTCAAAGGGCTTGATAAGCAATCCAAGTATCAATGGGACTATCATGAGACTAGAAGTAACCAACGCCGTGCTCTTTAACCCAAGATCAAGCAGATAACCTATCATCACGCTTGCTGGTATGTTTCCTATCCAGGTCCAGCTCATATACATTTGGTAAACAGTACTGGACATAGCCAATGGGGTACTGTCTGCCATTATAGCGTAAGTCGTGCTTGTCCAGAACCGTTCCATGAAAGCGCTTATCATGGCTACTATGATAAACCAGATCACTTCTCCCGGCGTGATAGTCGTCCAGAGGAACCCAGCAGCCATGAATGCTACACTCGCCATGATGAAAGCCCTTTTATGCCCGTACTTATCCGAGGCGATTCCTCCTACCCATGAACCGGGTAAACCTGCCAAAGTTGCTACGAGTCCCAGGGTACTTACCAGTGAGATATCAGCTCCTACTACCTCTCTTATGGTGAAGCTGAACATTCCCCCCAGAGGGGCTGTTATCTTCATCACAGTGAATGATCGGCTAAACATGATGAGAGCTGCTACCACTACTGTAAGTTCTGTGAATGTGAAGGCAATGGCTTCTTTGGTCAAGGTTCTCTCTTTCTCGACCTCAGGCTCCTTTACTGATAGAAAGAGGAAAGCAGTTAACCCAGTGGCTCCGGCGAGGGTGAATATCATCTTGTAGCCCCCTATCCCCAGTAGCCAGAGGGGGAGTATTGTAGCCAGTGCTGATCCTATGCTCTGTCCAGCGGTACTAGCTGCACCTATGACCCTTGCATGATACTCTGGGGGGGTTACATCTATTACGAAGCTATCTGCAGCCATATCATAGAAGGCTCCAGCAGTGATTATACTGACTACTGCTGGGAATAATACTGTCCAGACTGGCGCGTTCTCGATATCGCTGATTAGCATGATAACGATCCCTAAAAGATAGAGGACCCCTGTTACTGCGAACCATGGTTTCCGCTTATAGTACCTATCCCCCCATTTGATTGGGAAAATATCCGCGATTAAGCCCACAAACATCTTCCAGCTCCAGCTGATATACATGAGTCCAACAAATAGACTAGCCTCGGCTGTACTCACGCCTACCTCGTCCAATAGGAAAATGGGTACCCAT
>CAZZFH010000099.1:0-7558 GCA_964653295.1 uncultured Candidatus Bathyarchaeia archaeon
AGGCATCTATGATTTCTGCGTCTCTTTCTTTGACTTCCTCGACTATCTTTCCGTCCTTTACGAAGATGTCTTTCTTCTCCCCATTTATTTCATTGAGTGGGTCGTAGAGGTATCCATTCTTTACAATCAGCGATGTCATTGTTTTGCCTCCTTCAAGCCAGCTAGAATCATATCCAATACTTTGTAATCCGAGACCACACCTTCCTGTGGCTCCAGTATCTTGGATAACATCAATGGAATCCCATCCATACGATAAGCCGTGCCCTCTGCCTCGATTCCCGCAGTAGCCACAGGTATCACTACCTCGCTGAGCATGGTTGTGGGGGTTTTCTTCTGGTCTAGTGTTATCACAGGTATCTTGGCCAATTGTTTGGCCGCGTCTTTGGGGAATGTTGCTCCCGGGTCTGATGCTATTATTAACGCTGCGTCTGCCTCGCCATTTGCTAATACGTCTACTGCTGTAAACTCCCCGGGGTTGTATCTCGGGTAACCTGTGCTGAAGTCAACGGCGTAGGGGTATCCTGTCTGCCAAGTAGTCATGGAGTTGGCTCCCCCGACATTATAGTGGCCCCTCATGGGTATCAATATGAACTTTGTTTTCCTGTTCAGCTCAGAGACTAGTCCAACTGCTGCGTCAATATTCATGTGCCGCCCATCGCTCTGGGTCAACCCCAACCCGAAGAAGACTACTCCGAATTTGGCGTTCTTCATGTCCTCCGCGAGTTCCTCTATGGCACTCATTGGGACTCCAGCTACTTCTTCGGCTGCTATTTTTTCACCTCTAACCAAGGCTCTTAGGGTTAGGAGGAGCTCGAAATCATTGTTGTGATTAACCTTGATGAATTTATCAGCCATACGGGCTGTCCGTGTTTCCCTAATATCCACTACTACTATTTTTCTATCCTTCTTCCCGTTTGGGACATATTTTCCCTTTGGAGTAACGCTGTATCTTACTACGTGTCTTAGATGAGCCTCTGTCGGGTTTGAACCCCAGAATATCACCAAGTCCGCACGGTTCTTCACCTCTCCCAGCGTTGCCTTGGATTCCCCAACCTGCTGCAGCGCCAATATGGTTGGTCCATGACATACCGAGGCAGTATTATCCAGTACACCTCCAGTATATTCTGCGATCTCGATAGCTTTCCCGATTGCCCCACATTCTGTTGAGCTTAATCCATAGATCAGAGGTCTTCGGGCTCCAGCTAAGATCTCTACTGCTCTTTTGACAGTAGTTTCAAGGGTCTCCTCTTTTCCTTTCACCGTTGGGGCTGTTAATCGATTCTCATGATGATTCATGAACTTTGATCTTGATATGGTACAGGCGTTTTTCACGCTCTCAATGTGCCCATCTGTGATGGTGACCTCAAGATCATCGCAAAGACATCCGCAAAATGGGCAAACGATATCAGTAAGTTGCATTTTTTCTAACTCCTCAGTTTTTCCACTATTTCCTCTAACGAGAGGACCTTCTCATCGGTAGGCTCTATTTTGGCTGGTATGCCTTTCATCAAGGGCATCCCTGTGCTTCCAGTTGCTGATGAATACACTTGATTCGCCCATGGACCATATGGGAAAAACACAATCCCAGAATCCAGTCCCTTCTCAGGTATCCAAGCCACAGTAACTGAGCCAAAATCAGTGGTAACCTTGACCCGGTCTCCCTCTTTGAGTCCCAGTTTTTCCAAGTCTTCTGGGCATAATTGAACATGGTTCACGCTTTCCGTGTATTTTTTTGATAGCTTGCCTTCCTCTAGACCTATTCCTTGATTGGATGTTCTTCCCGAGATCAGAGTAACTTCTATACTCTCTATCTTGATTGCCTCCTTACTCGAGCGCTGAGCGCCGAATTAGATCATAGTTTATCTCTCCACAGTGGAAAGTGGCTCCTGTTTTGGCGCATGTCAGTGTTATTTCGGCTGGCGCGAATAGCGCTGGATCGATCTGTGTGAAATCAAAGTTGACTGCCTTGTAGATCTCATAGCTGGTCTTCCCGTAATCGCTACAGTTTGAGCTCGGAGCCTTCTCAGCTATTTCTTTGAGTGAATCCTCGGGCTCATCAACGATATAGGTGGTGACCCCTCCATAGGTCAAAGCATCTTCTGCGCGTCCCATCGCCATGCCTCCATCTGTGTGAACAGGCATCACAGGCGCATAACCAGCACCATAGAGGACCTTCTTGGGGTCCAAGCCCAGTAGATCCAATCTGAAGAGCCCTGTTTCCACGATTCTTCCAGATATCTGGACCATTCCAGCGAGGCTCGTAGTTTTGGTCATTACCATATAGACATTCTCTGGCTCAACATTACATCTATCAGCGATGTAATAGGCTGCAGAGTCTGGTGGTAACTCCTCTGCCTCCATTAATAGGACAGCCAAATCTGCGGTATCTTGGTATTCTATCTTTTGGAATACGTTCTTTGGTTTTTTCGCCAATGCTCTCGCTGGTCCGCTTCCATCAGCTAAATATCCTTCTGGTTTTATTCTCCATCCTGCTAATTGTGCACCGAATAAGGCTACAGCTGGGTGATCTGTCGTCACATTAACCGTAGGGAACTTCAACCCATTATAATCTGCGTAGCCTAGGTTTGCTGTTCCAGCGCCCCCCATAGCGATCCTGGTAGCCATTAACCCAGCCTCATATCCCCCATGAGCCTCGATTCCAGTATCGATGACTGTCGCTCCTGAGAGCAGTTTCTCCACTTTTACTCTATAATAATCTGGGGCTTCAATGAGCTTCTTCGCCCACATATAAGCCAGTTTGTTTATGCTTAGCATATCAAAGACACAGTCTTCAATGACCGATCTTATCTAAACCTTTTACGGTCAATAATTATTCTCAATACTTTATTTATTTATCAAGAAAATCAACCACTAGACCTTCTTGCGTTAATTTGTACTCTTCTTGGTCTCCATTGGTGGTTCTCTCTACGCAGAAACCGTCTTCCAGTATCCTCAGGTGCCAATTTAGTGTTTTTTCATCGGTTCCTGTGTCATCGCTGATGGATGCTAGGGTTGTGTTTCCTTTTTCTAATGACCGTAGTATCTTGCGTCTGATGGGGTTGTTGATTGCTCTGAGGTATTTTCTATGCCTTTCTTTTGTCTCCTCCATCGAGTCAGCTACTGTTTTTGATATATCAGACAAATAATCCACCAATTTGAATGAGGATAATATTAGATAAGTGGAGAGGCTAGTATTCTCTCGATTTTGAGCTGTTTTAATGGCTCCGATATAGCCTCCTGCATTGGATGCACAGTATTAACAACAAGAGCAGTGTCAATTCCTTTTCCACTCCCCGCAACCGCAACATATTTTCCATCAACTAATCCCTTTGAGGCTGCTATACTGGCTACCTCCAACGCTGCCTTAATCCCAGAATCAAACATCAACAAGGTCTCTCTCATTTCCCGCAGATCCTGAAGAGGCAAATCAGCGTTCTCCAAAGCAGTGATCTTCTGCTTTTTCATGACTTTTTTATCGCTGTCGCTATAGGAAAACTCTGATATTGTAATGATCTTTGCTCCTTTTCCCAGTCCCTCAGCAAGTTTGATAGCTGTTTTTCCTCCTTGACTGGCGATTACTATGGCTTGCCCTTCATTCTCTTGGGCATGTTTTTTTAGTTTCTCAATTAATTCGCTTTTTACGCTCAAGAACCCTCGGATAAAGATAACAGATTATATCTATAACATTTTTCAATGGAGAAACGCCAAGGGGCGTGTAACTTATCTCTAGATTTGTAAATCATTGAAAATTAAATAAAGTAGGACGTAAATACATTATATAGAGGTTCAAAGGTTGAATATCAAACTGAGCCCAGAGTTCTGCAAACTTCCATGCAGGGTATTGATGAACAAGATGCCACCTGTAGCTGAATCAACTGAAAGGTTGGTTGATCTAACTGAGCGGCTTCTCTGCATTGATTATAAAGCTGTGGTGGTTTACGAAGATAATGAACCAATTGGACTAGTAACATTGAAGGATATGATGAGATGGCTGGTTCAGGCGGAGGATAAAGACTCGATTTTCGCCAAGGATCTTGTCTCAGTTCCTTTGATCAGTGTGGATATCGATACTCCGCTCCAGGAGGCGTTGGACATAATGGAGAAATATTCGATAAAATACGTGGGAGTACAAGAACATAAGGTTCTGAAGGGGCTTCTTCACGAGGATGGTGTGAAGGAGGTCTGTGACATGTATCCCCACTACCTTAGACAATACAACAGCTAAGGCCGCCAACCAGACAAGAGTAAAACATACAAAGACGCAGCAGTGAGATCCGCAGTTGTACCTGGATTGAGCCTTCCTTCTTCCTTCTGCAATTCTTCATTTAGGCTCCATAGCAGGGTTTTTCCTTTCTCGTTCTCTGCTCCACCCGCCTCGATGATTTGTTTTGCTTTTTCTGATACCTGTTTGGCTGATTCCATTCCAGTCTTTCTGGTGATTAATGAGTCTGGGTTTTCTGAGAGTAGTTTGATGAATGTGTCCACAGTGGCATCATTGATTCTTGAGCCACTCATGATTCTATCCTCCAGATATGGGTATCCGGTCTCGAAAACTGTCTTGAATCCGGTTACCCATTCATGGCATATCAGATCCCTATCCTTGCAGAGCTCAAATATCTCCAATGGCGTGATGTTTTCCCGCTTTATCCTATCACTGGAGTCCCTATCAGTTATATCCAATTCATCTGTCGAGCCAAGATTCTCAGAGGACATGGCTCTCCCGATGGCTGAATAGATGTCTATTGAGTCGAGTTGAGTCCCGTTATCAATAATCCGCCTTGTATAGTCTCGTAGTTCCTCAATCTCTAGCCCTGAAGCTCCGGCTCCAGCTGATAAGGGAGCGAAAAGCAATATTACCCCCAGGTGGATGTTTCCACCCTTTTGCCACCTTAACATCTCATCCACAGCGTCTTTTATCCCCTGACCCAGTCTGACATCAGCGTAATCCTGAACTGTATGTCCTCTTAATGCTAGTTCCCCCATAACTGGACCCAATGCTACTGCTCCTGCCAAGAAATGCTCGTAGCTGGTCTCTGGAAAATCATTGAGGCGATGAATATTTCCGGGTTTGGGGTATGCCGAGACTTCCAGTAGGGCTGCTAGGCTGGCGCAGTTTCCTACTGTGGTGGCTATGCTTTGGGGGTCCAATGGGGTCACTGTTTAAGGATGGTTGTTGGTCTTATAAGCTTCAATCCTTAAATTACTGGGTATGGGTTTGTCTCATTTCTTTGAGGGAGATTATATTCGAACTGTTGATGGGCTCTTCTTTGCTGTGAAAGGGGGAAGGCACAGTGATGATCTGGTGGTTGCTATTCTCAGATATATCCCTGATGAGAAAGGAGAGCGAATGTTGGATGGTAGACGTTACAGTAGGGTCTATGATATCGGTCAAACCACCAGTTTTCTTAGAGAACACCACAGAGAATACATCAACCAAATTGATTGGCTGGGGTTAGAACTCCAATCGGTGCCCAGATCCCGGATAGCGGAAATCTACAAGCCCAGTTCCAAACTAAGGGAGATAACTGCGAATCCCAACTCCAAACTTGAACAACAGGTATCACGATTTGTAGAGACCTTATCTGCTGAGAGTGGTGTCGATGTTTCTTTCTTCGGGGTCTCTGGCTCCATGTTAATCGGTTTAGAGACCCCGGACTCTGATATCGATCTCAACGTATATGGGGAACTTGAAGGACGCAAAGTCTATGATGCTTTGAAAAAAATACGCCAAGAGAAGGATTGGGTCTCCGCTTACAATAAGACGTCTATTGAACCTGTCTTGGTGTCAAGGTGGGCAGACACTGGGTTAGACTTGGAGAGGTTCAGGTCGGTGGAGTGTGGTAAGGTTCTCCATGGCTTGATTGATGGTATCGATTACTTCATCAGGCTATTGATGGAGGAAGATGAATCAAATTCAACCCCCATGGGTAGGGTTTCCCTCTCCGCCACGGTCACTGACGCAACCTACAGTATCTACACTCCCTGCATCTACCAAATAGACAACGTAGTCATCGAGGATGGGTCTGAGCAACATAAGGTATCTGAGTTGAAGAGCTACAGGGGGAAATTCACTGAACAGGTAAAACAAGGCGACAGGATACAGGCGAGGGGTACCTTGGAGAGAGCAGCCCTTGATGGAGCCCCTTTTTATCGTTTGGTGCTTGGTCTGCGTGGTGATTATTTATTATCCATATGATATTTATTGGATAATTATTTGTAACTCCTCAGAGATGTAATTGTATTCGCCCTGATGATCCACATGAATACCGAGATAACTGCTACACTAGACCAGCTGGGGTTTACACAGAACAGCTTTGTTGAAACAATACTGGTTACCAGAAACAAGGAAGGATCATTCAACCCCGCACCCATGGGCGTAATCAGACAAGGCAAGCTACTTGAAATACGACCTTACAAGTCGAGCACAACCTACCGGAATCTAATGACGAGTAGCCGGGTCTCGATCAACATAACTGATGATCCCATGCTGTTTCTCGATGCGGCATTCAAGGATGAATTGGATGTGTTTCCTGTTGTTGATGATTGGGTTCTGGTGGGTTCTGATGCGACTTTAATAGCCGAAAAGATTAGTCAAACCGTTTTCTCGGACCTACAAGCATCATTTACATTAGAACCCATTACTCTATCTATTACAAACAAGATGCCCAGAGTATTCAGTAGGGGGAGAGCAGAGGCGATAGACGCAATCATTCACGCCACAAGGATCAAAGTATTCCACCACGAGAACCAAGAAGACAAAGTAAGGGAATTATTTGAAAAAATGGCACAATCGTTCAATATTATATCCCGGGTATCTGATTCATCGTCTGCTGAGGTTAAAGTAGTCCAGAAGCTCAAGTCTTTACTAGTGGAATGGGGGGTGGAACTATGATGCTGAGTATAAGCACACCGGCTCGACTCCACTTCGGGATCATCGATATGCGTGGAGATTTGGGTAGAATACATGGGAGCGTTGGGGTATCCATACAGAAGCCCAGACTAGTAATAGACATCAAGGAATCCACTGAGACAAAAATCATTGGAGCCAGGTCCAGTAGGGCGCATGAGATCGTTGAAACCTTGAGAAGTACCTATGATATCAGGTCCGGGGTAACCCTAACCATTCACGAAGATATACCTGAGCACATGGGATTTGGCTCAGGAACCCAGCTCGCATTAGCCATCGGTACAGGGCTAAACAGGATATACGATCTAGGCTTATTCATAGAGGATATCGTTGTGAAGCTTGAGAGAAGCAGGGTGTCAGGAATCGGAACCCATGGCTTCCTGCAAGGGGGTTTTATCGTTGATGGTGGTCACCGCGTGGGTAACCGTGACTCTGTTCCCCCAGTTATTTATCGTCAGGATTTCCCTGAGGACTGGAAGTTTGTTGTCTGCATCCCCGAGATAAACAAGGGTTTCAGTGGCGAGCAGGAGCAGAACGCATTCAAGAAACTTGAGCCCCCGCCAGCTGAGACAGTTGCATCGGTCTCAAGAATCGTCTTACTCCAGATGATCCCAGCGATAATCGAGCGCGACATCACGCTATTTGGCGACG
>CAZZFH010000100.1:0-7492 GCA_964653295.1 uncultured Candidatus Bathyarchaeia archaeon
AGGCTGTGCCCCACAAGGAGTGGCTTGTGGAAGATGGCTGTGGTCACGGTTGTGGGCACAATGTCCACGGTACGAGTGGCTTCATGGCATCCATAGCGACTAAAAACGTCATGGAGAAGAAGGGACTCAAGGGCACCATCAAGGTCTACGGCAGCCCAGCAGAGGAAAACTATGACGGCAAAGCCTACATGGTAAGGGCAGGCTACTTCAAGGACGTTGATGCATGTCTCAGCCACCACCCCAGCAGCATGAATGTGGCTGGACTAGCCTCAAGCAACGCAGTGAACAGCGTCAAGTACGAGTACTTTGGGAAGACAGCTCACGCTGCAGGTAGCCCAGAACAGGGTAGAAGCGCATTGGACGCCATTGAATTGATGAACATCGGTGTCAACTTCCTCAGGGAACACGTGGTGCAGGAAGCCCGTATCCACTATGTTATCGAGGAGGGCGGTGGACAACCCAACGTCGTACCAGACTACGCTCGATCATGGTACTACATCAGGGCACCAGAGCGAGCACAGGTACAGCAAATCTATGAAAGAATAAACAAGATAGCCGTAGGGGCAGCCATGATGACCGAGACCGACTACAAGATTGACCTCATCGCAGCTATCTACAACAAGATACCCAACAGGACCCTCAGCGAGCTGGTTACAGCCAATATGCGTGAGGTTGGACACCCAGGATGGACCAAGGAAGAGGAGGATTTTGCTGCTAAGATAGCCGAGACCCTTGACAAGGACGCCAAGATGGCTAGCCTACGTAAGAACAAGGTGCCCAACGCTGAGAAGTACAAGGATGTGAACCTCATGACAGATATTCTGGACGCGTGGAACGATGGCGAGGTAAGCAAGGGCAGCACAGATGTCAGTGATGTCTCATGGCAGTGTCCCACAATGGAGTTCGGCACCTCATGCAATATCTTGGGTGCACCCGGACATGACTGGAGATTCACAGCCGTATCTGGCATGAGCATCGGGCACAAGAGCCTCATATTCGCAGCCAAGACCATGTCAGCCAGCGCCTTGGACCTATTCACCAAATCTGAGTGGCTTGAACGAGCCAAGAAGGAGCACAAGGAGCGCATCGGTGGCAGGGTCTATAAGAGTGCGATTCCGGATGATGTGAATCCTCCACTGGAGATCGCTGAGACTGCGTGGCGGAAGCTCAAGGGCAAACAATAACCATCCCCACACCACCTTTTTTCTATGAACCCTCAAGAACTTGTCCAGATTATCCAGCGTGACTCTGGGCTAGATGTTGAATCATATAATCTGTTGCTGGATGGCTGGGATAACATAGTTCTTGAGGTCAATAGTGCTATTATTTTCAGGTTTACTCGACGTAGGGAAATACTGGAGCAGCACATCAAGGAACTCGAACTACTTCCTCTTCTACGCGAACACCTAACACTCCAAGTACCAGAACCCATCTACCACCAGACAGATGATCCACCATACTACATGGGCTACATGAAAATACCGGGCAACCCCATAACAAAAAGGTTCGGTACAGAGAAAATAATCCAAACCATGACCCGATTCATCCAAGAACTACAGGAAATCGACCACAAGAGCCTCAATAAAACACGGCGCTACACCCCTGAATCATGGAGAAAAGAATACCATGACCTGTATCAACGCATTAAAAAAGAAGCATATCCTAGCCTGCCCCCTGATATCCAATCACGGATAACCATTGAATTCAACCACTTCATGGAGACCACCAAATGCTTCACACCGACATTGTGCCATAGAGACCTCACAGCTGATCATATTATCGTTCAAGGTGAGGAGATCGTTGGGGTCATCGACTGGGGTGACACATGCATAGGCGACCCAGCCTTTGATCTAACCGGTCTCATCATGGACTGGGGAATAGAAAACGCTCAAAGAGTATCAGAGAGCCTCGGATATCCGCCTGATTACTTGGATCGGGCTCAATTCTACAGCCATGTCTCGCCCTTCTACGAGTACCTGTATGGAAAGGAGATCAATGACCAAAAACACATCAAGGCTGGGCTTGAAAAGATAAAGAAAAATTACAGCCCAACTATCTAACACAGTTTCTTGGCGATACCCTTCCAGAGCTCATCGGTCCTGAACCCAAGGTCCTCAAACCCATTCTGCCCTCGCCACTCCCTATGAGAAAGACCAGCACCTGAAGCTAGATGCCTCGCTAATGCATCAATTGAACTGAATCTCCCCTTACAACCATCGACTGGGCAAGGAATATGCAATCCGTGTCGTTTGAAGCTGCTCAGACTGCGTCCAAGTTCATATGCTTCTGATAGTTTTTCTGGGGCTTCTAACACATGATTCTCTGACGCATTGTACTTCAACACCTTTAGACCGAGTCCAGCCCAACCAGAAATTGACCTGAACATCTGGATCGCCAGATATACGCCATCGGGGTCCTCCATGTTGTATGTGATAATCAGAATCAATTCCTTTCCTGAAAGATTGTTTGGACCATTCCCATCAAGCAGCCCCTCAAGCCTGTCGATGAACTTTTTCATCTGGGCATTGATGTGCCACCAATAGATTGGCGTAGCAAACACGATTACATCCGCATCGTTGAGCTTGGGGTATATCCAAGTCATGTCATCTTCGATTACGCAGCCGGGTTCACCCATTTTGATGCAAGTCCAGCAGCCTCGACAAAACTTGATGTCCAAGTCATCAAGATATAGCTCAGTGATCTCTGCCATCTGATTCTCCCTCAAGCCCCTAATGAACTCTTTAGCTAGAGTGACGGAGTTTCCATCCCTTTTTGGGCTAGCCTCAACGATTACAGCCTTCATTAGTTGCTGAGGATTTGATTATGGATAAAAATGCTTCTCGGAATGAAATAGGGAAAAGTGTTACCCGGGAGGAACTATCATATACTTCTGGAATAGCCCAACATACTCATCCAAAGAGACACTATCCCTGTCAATGAGATTAGACAACTCCTTCAACAGCTTATGGTGCCGCTTCTCCTCCTCCACGAGATAAGCAATAAACGCCTTGACCCGGTCATCCTTCACCATGGCATCAATCTCGCCAAGCATCTCGATCATATGCTGCTCAACACGGACATGCTGCTTGATATTCTGGTGAAGATTCACCGCAGGACCCATATCAACATCCATCCTCATAGGCACCTCACCAGCCCCCACATCGATCAATGCCTGTGCAATAGCGGCATGCTTCTTACTGTCTTGGATGATAACCTCGATTATGACCCTAGCCATGGGGTGCTTCAGGTCCTTTATGGATTTGCTGAGCACTTCAACGTGGTTAAGCTCAAGTTTCTTCTGCTCTTTAAGTAAATCAATAACATCTGTCATCTAGAACACAATATGTTCTAGGTTTTGGGTAGATATAATGCTTAACCGTCAAACCCCGGGGATATACGTGTCATCAATATCACCCAGATATTCATAATGAGTATGCCCCAAGCCTCAACCACGGCTGTTGATGGCCACGGGACTATAACTGCGAGAACTGTACCCACAAGACTGAGACCAATGAAAACCCACCCCATGCCTCGCCACTTCTCCTCCCTGTACAATGCGAGACCCCATGTTAGCACTGTGATGGCTCCCTGTGTGAAGAACCAGACCGAGACAAAGTAATGGTTTTTGCTTCCCTCATCAAATACACCTATCAGTGTCAGGAATACCCCGGTTATCATCATGAACCCGCCTCCAACTGCGCCTGTCTTGTTGAATGAGACATGGATCAGATAGAACCCGTAGAGTATGATGAGTAACCCGTTTAGCATCATACCCGTGTTGAATATCCATGGGTCATTCGCCAATGGATGCCCCAAGTCACTGAAGGCGTTCTCAGTGAATACAAACCAGCTGTTACGGGAGATAGCTATCAGTATCACTAGCCAGCCCCCTAGAAATGCGGCGAGCCCCGTGTATCTTAACCCATGAATACTGGTTTTTGGCATCTTGTCTACTTTACCCGCTTGAATTTCTGTATTCTGCTACCCTCAAGGGTCTCCCCCACATAGAGGTCACCATAGCTATCAATACAGGCACAGTGGGGGTTCATGAATAGCCCCGGTTCAAGGGTCTTTTCTCCGCCCCATCTTGCCACAAGCTCACCCTCTGGGTTGAGTATACTGAACCTCTGCTGTAGCTCTGTGACATACACGTAGCCATCCTTGTCCATGGTTATGCTGCATGGCTGCTTGAATCCACCCCACTCTGTAATGTATTCCCCGAATGGCGTGAATATCTGTATCCTGTGGTTCTGCCTATCCGCGATGAAGACCCTGCCATCCGGTGCTACGCATACATCGTGGCTGATATCAAACTCACCGGGACCAGTACCATGACTACCCCAGGAGAACAAAATCTCTCCATCAGCCGAGTACTTGTGAACACGAGAATTCGCGTATCCATCCGAGATATAGATCTCACCTGTTGGCGCGATATCGATGTCTGTGGGTCTGTTAAATGGCTCGCCCTCCTCTCCGGGCACCCCTTTGGTGCCCCATGTCCACAGCAGTCTGCCATCAAGGGTGTATTTGCATACTGTATGCTCGTGGTAGTCAGCGATATAGGCGATGTCTCCCTCGATGTGAAGTCCGTGACCTGACTTCATACCGCCCTCACCCCAAGATTTGAGGAAGTTGCCATCCCTGTCAAATATTATCATGGGGTGCTCACCCCTGTTCAGTACGTAGACGTTATCATTTTCGTCTACTGCTACCCCTATTACGTGCCCAAAGCTCCAACCCTCAGGTAGCCTGCCCCAGCCCTCAACCACCTCGAAGCCGATCTCATCCGATCCAAACCTCATAGAATCCCTACTCCCTCTGTGTCAGAATTATTTGATAAAACATTCCATCAATCTATGGGAAAACATGCTTCCCCATCAGTTATTTAGACTTGGAGTGTATCTCCTACCTTATGGTAAAAGAGACTGCATGGAAATGGATTGATGATCACCGTGAGGAGTTCATCGAGGTAAGCGACAAGATATGGGGGTACGCCGAGCTTGGGCTCGTTGAGACCAAGTCATCAAAGCTGATAGCCGAGACCCTTGAGAAACACGGGTTTAAGGTGCAGCTTGGCGTAGCTGGGATGCCCACAGGGATACTGGCTGAGTTTGGTGAGGGGAAACCTGTCATCGGGTTGATGGGTGAGTACGATGCGTTGCCCGGGCTAAGCAACAAGGTTGTACCACGAAAAGAACCATTGATCGAGGGAGCACCGGGTCATGGCTGCGGTCATAACATTCACGGCACCAGTGCATTAGCGGCAGCTATCTCCCTAAGATATACCATGGAGAAAGAGAAGCTCAAGGGAACCATCAGGTTCTACGGCACCCCAGCAGAGGAAAACTATGGCGGCAAGGTCTATATGGTAACAGCTGGGCTCTTTGATGATGTTGATGCCTGTCTTTCGCACCACCCCAGTATCTTTAATTACGCTGGAATGAGCAGCTGCACAGCCACCAACGACTACAAGTTCGAGTTTCATGGGAAGACTGCTCACGCTGCTGGTAGCCCAGAGCAGGGTAGGAGTGCCTTGGATGCTGTCGAGTTGATGAACATCGGTGTTAACTTCCTTAGGGAGCATGTGATCCAAGAGGCGAGGATACATTATGTTATTGAGGAGGGTGGAGGTCAGCCTAATGTTGTGCCTGATTATGCTCGATCATGGTACTACATCAGGGCACCTGTAAGGTCTCAGCTTGACCCCATAACCAAGCGTATACTAAAGATAGCGGAAGGCGCAGCGATGATGACTGATACAAGGCTCAACGCCATACACATGGGAGGGCTCTACAACCTAATCCCCAACAAGGTCTTGGCAGACGCCATAACAGCCAACATGAAGATGATCGGAGCACCAAGCTACACCAAGGAGGAGCTAGAGTTCGCCAAGCAGATCGACGCCACAGTAAACCGTGACGAGAAGATTGATTCACTGCGAGCAACCAAGCACCCTGAGTGGCAGCGTTTTGTCGATGCTTTGATGGATACCGAGGTTCATGATCCTTGGGATGAAGGGATCACCTCCCCGGGTAGCACCGATGTGGCTGATGTAAGTTGGGTTACTCCCACCCTTGAGTTCCAGACGGCAACCAATGTTCTCGGCACACCGGGTCATGATTGGCGATGGGTAGCCTGCGGAGGCATGAGCATAGGGCACAAGAGCCTCATATTCGCAGCCAAGACCATGGCTGGTACGGCATTAGACCTGTTAAAGTCTCCCACGATGATCGAGGAGGCTAAGGCTGAGTTGAAGAAGCGTCTCGGTGACCAGAAATATGTGCCTGTGAAGCCCGATGATGCACCTCCACTGGAGATAGCTAGGGCAAAGGCAGAGCAGCTGAAGGGCAAACAATAGCTCTTTTTATTTTTCTGTCCCCAGACAAGGCTCGCTTTTCTTCGTTAATCATTAAATAGTTCAACCAGTTTCCATTATTTGCAGAATCTAGGTTCTGCTGATGAGGCTGGCGCAATAGTTCTGGGGAGGGACCAACTCATCATTTTCACTTAACTAAATACAAAAACGGTAACAAACTCTCTTTCTATCCCTAGTTGAATGAAACTAAATGGCGCACGGGTTGCCGAGTCGGTAAGGCGCCAGCCTCAGGGACTGGTCCCTCCCCAGGGGCGTGGGTTCAAGTCCCACCCCGTGCGCCACTTTTTTACGATCTTGGGTTATTTCTCTTGTATGCTAAAGGATAAGGCATGGAAATGGATTGATGAACACAAGGAAGAGTTCATCGAGATAGCAGACAAGGTCTGGCAGTACGCAGAACTGGGTCTGGTCGAGTCAAAATCAAGTAAACTGATTGCGGATAAGCTGAAGGAGCATGGGTTCAGGGTTACTCATGGTGTCGCGGGAATGCCTACAGCTATCTACGCCGAGTATGGTGAAGGCAAGCCTTGGATCGGGTGTCAAGGCGAGTTCGATGCCTTACCCGGATTGAGCAACAAGGTGGTCCCAGAGCAGGACCCGCTTGTTAAGGGGGCTCCAGGGCACGGGTGTGGACACAATATACATGGAGCTACGGCGTTGACCGCTGTTATCGCGCTTAGATACCTGATGGAAGAGGAAGGAATCCCAGGCACCATCAAGTTCTACGGTACACCAGCCGAAGAGAACTATGGCGGTAAGGTCTTCATGGTACGTGAGGGCTTATATGATGGGCTCTCCGCGTGTTTTGGGCATCACCCTGCAAGCATGAACACCGCGAGTCTCCACAGCAGTACAGCTGTGAACGGTGTGAAGTTTATCTACAGGGGTAAGACCGCTCATGCAGCCGGTAACCCAGAGATGGGTAGAAGCGCGTTGGACGCAATCGAGTTGATGAACATCGGCGTTAACTTCCTCAGGGAGCATGTGATCCAAGAAGCGCGAATCCACTATGTCATTGAGGAGGGTGGGGGTCAACCCAACGTTGTCCCCGATTTTGCCAGAAGCTGGTACTATATCCGTGCCCCTGAGCGGACACAACTTGATCTAATATATCAG
>CAZZFH010000101.1:0-7482 GCA_964653295.1 uncultured Candidatus Bathyarchaeia archaeon
GTCTTTAATAGTTCCTAATGAAATAGATTCAAAATTTCTAAAAAACTTTAAAAACACAACCAACAGCCTAGCCATGATGGCAAATGGCGTTTGGCCCACATACTTCTAAAGAAATCATAGGCACAAAAACCAGTGAACTATCAGGCAAGAAAATAATACTCTGCATAACAGGAAGCGTAGCAGCCATAAAGAGCACAGAGATTGCCCGTGAATTAATGCGCAGAGGAGCCGAAGTATATGCGGTCATGACCAAGGCAGCTCAACAAATTGTGCACCCTGATATGGTTGAATGGGCAACAGGAAACCCAGTAGTAACTGAACTTACTGGGCAGATCGAACATGTTACCTATGCTGGGGAACACAAGTATCACGCTGATCTTATTCTCGTGGCGCCCTCGACTGCAAACACCATTGGGAAGGTAGCAGCAGGAATAGATGATACTCCCGTAACCACAACATTGACTACGGGAATAGGCGCAGGGATACCAGTCATAATAGCCCCAGCCATGCATGCATCAATGTACAAGCATCCAATAGTAATCGAGAATATAGAAAAGATCCAGAGATACGGTATTCAAGTATTGATGCCAAGATTTGAGGAAGGAAAAGCCAAGATCCCCGGCACAAATGAGATAGTTCAAGCAGTCATAGCCCGACTCACTCAAGAAAAGGATCTAGAGGGAAAGAGGATCTTGATCACAGCGGGTCCCACCCGCGCATACTTGGATGCTTTTAGATACATCACCAACCCGAGTTCAGGGAAGATGGGTGTGGCAATAGCTCAAAACGCGTTGGATCGAGGCGCAGAGGTAACCATGGTATATGGACCGGGAACCGCCAAACCCCCAGCTGGTGCAAAAGTAGTGCCCATTTTAACCACAGAGGAAATGCTTGATATGGTCAAAAAAGAGCTATCCTCAACAAAATATGATGCTGCGATACTAAGCGCAGCGGCAGCAGATTATGGAGCCTCAGATAGAACGATGGAGAAAACCCCATCAGGAAAAGATGAGTGGAATATACGCCTCAAACCCTTACCTAAGATTGTTGAGAATGTGAAAAAAATCGACCCGGAGATATACCTTGTGGGCTTTAAAGCAGAGTATAACTTATCGGATGAGGAACTGATAGAGAGGGCTTTTAATCGCATGATTGGAGCAGGAATGGACTTGATTGTAGCTAATGATGTGTCTCGTGAGAAAACAGGTTTTGGTACGGATACAAATGAGGTTTATATCATTGATCGCGAGAAAATGGTTCATCATGTGAATCTTGTTGATAAATATGTGGTTGCGATGCGGATTCTCAACCTGGTAAAGGACAATATTTAGCCCTTTTTTTATATGATTTTATTAATTTGTCTCATTTTTCTGTGACGAAATGCTATTATTATTTTTTCCGGGTACATTGAATTCCTGGTTTATGCTCTTTTTCGCCTAAATTTTATTATATTTGTGCCTGAAAAAGGAGGTTATTTTTAAAATGTGAAAATAACTTTATTAAATAAAGACGACAATCATTGAAACATGAGTAAACAGAAACTAAGTATGATAACCCTTTTAGTTATCTCCCTCTCAATGCTTGGAATTACAACTATACAAGCACAGAATATTCAGGACTATGCCATGTGCTATGCATATGGGACAGCCGATCTCCAACCAAAAGGAGTTGGAAGCACAATCTTCCCATATACAGAAAAAATCGCGCTATGGGTACAAATCCAAAACCCTCCAGATACATCATACAGGGTAATTTGGCTGGACCCCAATGATAGCCAATTTAGAAACACGGCAGTAACAGTGATTGACAAAGCTGGTGATGACTGGGGCATGATATTTGATTCATTAAACATAGCAGAGTCAACAGCGAAAAACAAGCTAGGTGTATGGACTGTCGAACTGTATATTGATGGAGAACTTATGTTACGAAACCAGTTCCAGATAATCGATCTCGAAACTATTCAACAACAGATCGCAGACGTAATTGAAGATAAAAATGATCTTGTTGATGATCTCGATGATCTACGTTTAGAAAACACAGCCCTCGAGGCTCAAATAGGAGCCCTAGAAGCATCATATGCCGCTCTTGAAGCACAAGTAGGTACAGAATCAGACTATGAAGACTTAATGGAGGACTATGAACAAATAAGCGAGGATTATGATGCTTTGAAGGCTAGTCAGGGTTCTACAAAAACCATGATGTATGCTGCTATTGTGGTTGCATTAGTAGCGGTTATTGTTGCGGTCTATTTCGGGGTACTGAAAAAGTAGCCCATCTCTCTTCTTTTCTAAGGAAACGCATATTACTTTATAGTCTACCTGTTTCTCGATTCGATTGACCAAGATACTGGTACTTTATGACAAATGGATGAGGGAGAACGCTGAGGAGATATGGCGGATATCCTTCAGTGAAGCTTTCGGTGATGAGTTAAGCAATCATGATTTCATCTACTTGGAGAACTCTGAGGGTTCATACAAGTGGTCTACCGAGATAGTTGAGAACGTGAAAGAAGCGTATGGTAATCCTGAGATAATACAAGAGGCAATCGATGGCTGTATGGTTGCTGTTTCAGGATATGCTCCTTTCACCAGTGAGATAATGAATGCCTCAAAGGAACTCAAGGTGATAGGAATATCTAGGGGTGGTCCAGTGAATGTTGACCAAGTAACCGCGACTGAGAATTGTATCTATGTTTTGAGGGCTGTGGGTAGGAACGCTGAGTCTGTTGCTGATCAAACCCTTGGCTTTATTTTATCAGAGTTGAGACAGATTGCTAGGCATAATAATGAGATTAAGACTGGGGAATATTTCCAGAAAATAGATGAGGTTGGTCGCTCAAATTATCTTGAGTCTTTTAATTGGATGGAGGCCAACGGGAAAACTCTTGGTTTAATTGGTTATGGGCAGGTGGGTAGCCGTGTGGCAAAGAGGGCTAATGCTTTCAATATGCGAGTGATTGTTTTTGATCCTTATATCGATGAGAAGATTCTGCGTGAAGAGAACTGTGAACCAGTGAACCTTGATACCTTATTGAGGACCTCGGATTTCATCTCGATACACGCAGGATTGTCCCCCGAAACCCATCACATGATAGACGCAGAGGCTTTCAAGAAGATGAAGAAGACTGCTGTTTTGGTGAATTCTGCAAGGGGGAGTATTATTGATGAGGATGCCCTCTATAATGCGTTGAAGAATGGGGATATCGCATCCGCAGCATTGGATGTAGTTGAGATGGATCCGATTAAGCCGGATAACAAGTTGATTCAACTGGATAATATTACGCTTACGCCTCATACCGCTGGGCGATCCCCTGATACAGAAATGAGGGGCTATAGACAGATCGCTCAGCAGGTAGCTCGTTACCTACGAGGCGAAGAGATTCATCCAATGCATATCGCTAACAAAGATGTACTGAAAAAAGGTCAACTCCATTGAGTCAAGAGGCTTTCCTTGTCATTGATGCCGGTAGTGGTAGCGTAAAGTCATTTCTTATCTCACCGATTGGTGAGATTTTAGATCGATCTGAACGAGAATGGGATAGAGATAACTGGAGAAGCGATGATGCTTGGCTCAAGATAGAAGAGTCGGTTTCGGAGTTAATGAAGAAAAACCAGTGCAAAATATTGGGGATAAGTAGCACCAGCATGCGAGAAGAGTTCGTTCTGCTGGATGAAGACGGCGGAGAAGTATCTTATGATCTCTCTGAGGAATCAGAGAAACATGGATACAAGGTTCTAGAAGAGTATGGCGCAGCCATGTATCTGAGTTCAGGGCATTGGCCAGTCCCCAACTGGATAGCTGGGGCAATTCTTCCATGGTTACAGGAACAAGAACCTACTCTCTTCGAGCGCGTAACAAATATACTAATGATAAGCGACTGGGTGAATTACAAACTCTGTGGAGAAATAGCTACAGAAGGCAGTAGTTCTTGTGAGACAAGCCTCTATAATATCAGGAAAAATGATTGGGATTGGCAACTCATTGATACATTAGGATTGCCGAGATCCATTTTCCCAGACCCTAGAAGAAATGGGGAGATCATTGGATCAATATCCAAGGAGGTCTCAGATGAGATCTGTGTCCCAGAGGGCACACCAGTCGTAATCGGGGGAGCTGATACCCAGTGTGGTTTACTGGGCATGGGAGCTATATGTGGTGAGGCTGGGGTTGTCGGAGGCACGACGACTCCAGTTCAGATCATAATTGATGAGCCTCTTCTTGATCCTGATATGAGGACATGGAGTAACAATTACCTCTTTGATAATAGGTGGATACTTGAATCAAACGTTGGGTATACTGGACAGGTGTTCAGATGGATTAGAGATGAGAAACTCGAAGGAAAAGCCGATTACATGGAGCTTAACTCACTTGCAGAGAACGCGCCTCTTGGATCAGGTGGTGTTCTTTCATATCTTGGACCACACCTGTTTGATAACCGCCCACCATATTGGCCTATGGATAAACTTGGAAATATTCCAGTATCACCCGGTATTGTGGGTAAAGAAAATTATAATATTTCTTGTCTCGCTCGGTCTGTAATTGAGGCAAATTGTTATGGTGTCAAAGCCAACCTAATTCAATTACAGGATATATCGGGTCTGGGTTTTGATTATATTAGATTCTGTGGAGGGAACTCCAAGTCTGAGATATGGATGCAGATACAGGCAGATGTTTTAGGAATAAAAATTAAGGTTCCCAAGGTACATGACGCTACTGCTATTGGTGTCGCGATTCTCTGCGGATTAGGTGTAGGTTATTTCGATAAAGTAGATGATGCTGTGGATAGTATGGTGCGGATTGGTAAGGTATATGAGCCGAGGCGGATTGAATCAGAGGCTTATCAGCGACATTATCACCGATGGATGAATACCAGAGATAAGCCGGATAGAGCATAGGTACTCCTTTTATTCTATATCCAATTCCTTTATGTGATTTAATTGTCAGATGTCGAGCTTTCAATTCGTGAAAGATTAGCGGGAATTTGTAGGCAGCTTTTTGCCGATGGATTGACTTATGGGGCCTCTGGAAATGTTAGTGCGAGGGTTCCAGGTACTGATACGTGTCTGATTAAGCCTTCGGGGTATAGGTTCTGTGACTTGGATCCTAAGGATTTTCTGCTCGTTGATATCAACACAAGGGAGGTGTTGAAAGGAACAGCCAAACCAAGTATAGAGACCCCTTTTCATACCAAGTTATACCAGCAGTGGCCAGATGCAGGCGGAGTAGTGCATATTCACCCAAAATACTGCACTATATTGTCAATTCTTGGGAAAGAGATAGTTCCTATGGGTCTTGATTTGTTCGGGGCTCCTGCTCTTGCTAAGGGTGTGCCATTATCTCGTTTTGCGCCTCCTGGTTCTGAGGAGCTTGCTGATAATATGGTTGAGGCGATGAAGGAGCATGTAGCATGTTTGATGCCTCATCATGGGTGTACTACGATTGGTAAGAGTATAGAGGAAGCCGCCCAGAACGCCAAGGTGTTAGAGGCATTGGCGCAGCTTCATTATGATGTGATGTTAGTTGGTGAACCTGAGTCTCTGCCCCAGTCGATGCTTGATATGTTGGTGAAGAGAGCAAAGGAAAAAGGATTACTGGTTTGATTTTTTCATCTCAGATAGTTTATGTACCAATGTTTCTCCTTTATCAAAATCTGTAATTGGCTCAGCCTCTATGAGCCCAGATTTTATCGCTGCTTCAAGTATCTTTTTGCCTTTCTCATTTCGTACGATTACTGTTGAGTATCCTGCTGGGCTTCCAACGTTTCCCACTGATATGTCTGAGAATTCAGATGTAAAATCTGTGCAATGATGGCATGTGGGTCTGATTAGTGGTTTTACCTGAGATAGTTTTACTCTATGGAGTCTTTCCTCGCCATCCCATGCGTAGAATCTTCCATTTTTTATCTCAAATTTTGTTACCCTTCCCGGGTCTACCTCATTGTCTTTGAGGTATTTCATGAAGCTATCATAAGTGAAGGTCTCCATACAGAATAACCCTATTTTCAATGCAACCGAGTCAGCTATCTTCTTGTTTTTCATGGAACCCATCATAGCCAAGCTTAAGCCACGCATCTGACAGGTAGTCCCAACCACAGCGATCTTACCAAATTTCTCGTCTTTTACAGCCTTTTTTACGCCAACAAGGGTAGGGCTAGGCGTGTATTTTGTGCCTGCGGCTTCGATAACCTCTTTTCTTGTTTTTGCGACAACGGGAGATGGAACCCATACCTTATCTTTTTCCAATCCTGCTACGATTACTCCCTCACCATTTTCATTGAGGAATTGGGTTAGGAGCGCAGTTACTACTCCTCCATCTTGAGCCTTCTTATGAATCTCCTCTGAGGTTGCTCTTGCTGCGAACGCCTCTTGATATATTCCAGTTAGTTTTTCGTTTGGTTTTCTGGTCCTTCCAAATATTTTTTCTTCCATCTCATTTTCATCGAAACTCACAGATGGGCAGTTAGCATAACATATGCCGCATTCAATGCAGTTCCCCACCAAAATAGGGGTATTATCTTGTAGCTCAATGACGTTTACTGGGCATACTGCTTCACATGTGCCGCAGCTAACGCATTTTTTTGTGTCGATTATTTCTTTTTTAAGATCGTTGAATGTTTTCTTTTCTTGACTCAAATCTTATCATTGGATATGCAATAAAACCACCTTAACTATTTTTCCAATTTTATCATATTTTAAAGGCTATGTAATTACTAATCATATTTTTCCCAGCTCAAATGCTCAACATTTTTATTGTAATAACCTTTTCTTTGATGAGTCTTGAAGGTGCTAGATATTTGAAGCTAGACGCGATATTTAGGCCAAAATCTGTCGCAATAATAGGAGCTTCTAGCACTCCCGGGAAAGTTGGATACGTTTTAGCAAACAATCTACTAAAGAGTGGCTACAATAGTCCTGTTTATCTCGTGAATGTTAGAGGCGGTGAGATTCTTGGCCAGAAGGCATACAAATCTATTTCTGATATTCCTGATGAAGTAGAATTAGCCGTTATATCCATTCCATCAAAATATGTTCTTGACACAGTCGTTGAGTGCGGCGAGAAAGGGGTCAAAGCACTCATAATTATATCGGCTGGGTTCAAGGAGACAGGTCATGAGGGCGCATTGCTGGAGAAGAAGATAGTTGAAGCAGCAAGCAAGTATGATATGAGGGTTCAAGGACCCAACTGTCTGGGTGCCATAAACACTCATGTCCCATATGATTTGAGCTTTGCATCGACGCTTCCCAAAAAGGGCAGCATCGGGTTTATTACCCAGAGCGGAGCATTGGGGACGGCTATTCTCGACTGGATTATTGCAGAGGAGATAGGGTTCGGTAGTATAGTTAGTCTTGGGAACAAGGCTGATCTCGATGAGGTTGATTTCATTGAGGCTATGGCTGAGACCCCTGACATAAAGGTCATACTGCTTTATCTGGAGTCGATTGAGAGGGGGCGAAAGTTCCTAGAAGTAGCCTCAGAAGTAGT